>NZ_JABUZE010000145.1:0-14251 GCF_014897805.1 Halomonas sp. 3F2F | reverse complement strand
GGTTCTGGTTCTGGTTCTGGTTCTGGTTCTGGTTCTGGTTCTGGAACAGAGGCTAGCTCAGGCGCTGGTTCTGATTCACTTGTTTGTGTCTTTTCAGCGGTTTCTTCAACGGATGTACTGTGTTCCGCTGGCGCGGCTTCAGGCACTGACGTTTCTTGCACAACAGCTTCCGCCGTTGACGAGGCCTGCTCTGTTTTATGCTCTAGCGCTGGCTCTTTGGTAGCCTCTACTTTGCCATGCTCCTCCTGAGACAGCGCCTGCTGATCTTGCTGCTCCTGTTGGGAGTCGTGCTTTTTCTTACGTTTGAAAAAACCGAACATAGGTGTCATCCGACTAAATAGGTGAACATTGCGATTATCCTACCATCGCAGACCAAGACTTTGGATAAGTAGCCCGCTACAATCCGCGTTATGAAACGACAACGCTCTTCTCGCCCTTCTACTTCTCGCTCATCGACAGCGCGGCGCGGGCCTGCCAAACCGCCGGGTAAGCTACGCATCATCGGCGGCGACTTTCGCCGCCGTCAGTTGCCTGTACTCGACCACCCAGGGCTACGGCCCACCCCTGATCGCGTGCGTGAGACCCTATTCAACTGGCTAGGCCAACACCTGTTTGGCAAACAAGTGCTGGACCTCTTTGCAGGCACAGGAGCACTAGGCTTTGAAGCCATTTCCCGCGGCGCCAGCAACGTTACGTTTGTCGAGCGCGATTCCCGGGTAGCCGCGCTAATTAGTGAAAATATTATCACCCTTAGCACCAGTAATGGCCGAGTGGTATCTACCGATGCACTCGCTTTTCTCAACCAACCCTGCCAACAGCCTGCGGATGTCGTCTTTCTTGATCCACCGTTTCATCAAGGCTTAGCCGCTTCCTGCTGTTCCGCATTAGAAACCGGCGGCTGGCTTGCAGACGATGCCATGATCTACCTGGAAACTGAAAAGTCCCTATCTCCAAGCGTGCCCACTAACTGGCAGCTTTATCGGGAAACCCAGGCGGGCGAAAGTGCGGCTCGCCTCTATCTTCGTAAACCCGTGTAAACTGCGCTTGCCGCAATCCTGCAGCGGCGTTACGCTCGCCCAACTGAATTACGTTTTTGTCCCCGTTATGACAGGTAGTGTGCCTGTCGACGTTATTGGAGGTAGGCATGAGCCTTGAGTTATTTAACCAGCTGGAACAGAAAATTACCGACACCGTTGAGGCGTTGGAATTGATGAAGCTTGAAAACGAAGAGCTGCGTGGCGAGAACGCACTGCTAAAGCAAGAACGTGAGGAGTGGGAGCGCCGTTTACAGGGTGTACTCAGCAAATTTGAAGACATCGAAAGCGATAGCGTGTCTTAAAGTAAGCGCGACATCAGTAGCGCATCTTCTCGCCCGGCGGCACCCTGTGCAGCCGGGTAGTAACCTCGGCGCCGACCATCTTCATTAAACTCGTAGTGCTGATAAAGCGTTATCGCACGTTGGTTACTTGCCCGCACTTCGAGCAGTAAGCGTTCGCTTTGCCACTGCCTAGCACAGGCGACCACTGCGCCAAGTAGCTTGCCACCGATTCCCTGGCCTTGCTGCTGTGGAAGCACTCCAATCGCTTGAAGCTCTGCCTCAAATGGCAAACGCACCACGATGGCATAACCAAGCAGCACACCGCCAACGGACACATTGCCAATCGAAGCTGATGGTTGCCAGTAGCCAATCACCTGTGAACCAGGATCGTCTAACGCATCACGTAGATGCTGCGAGCTTATACCACTGTTAGCTTGCGCTTCTAACGCCTGTAACGCAGCACTGTCAGCAACGCTTAATGGGCTTATCACCGGGTGGCAACCTCAGCACGCCACTGCTGACCAAGCGACACCAGCGCAGGCCAAAGCTTACGCTTGGCACTCCCGTGCTCGGCAAGTGTCCTCAATGCAGGGCCCTGCCACACGGGCAGCGACAGCGTTTGGCTGCGTTGCTGGCTAACAGCCATAACCCGCGCTAAGTGGGAATCATCGGCTAGTTCGTCAGCTCCCCACCACAACAGGCGTTCCAACTGCCAGCCCTGCCTACCCGCCGCGCCAGCAATAAAGGCAGCCACTCCGTCTTGCGCTTCTTCCAGCGGCTCCTCCGGCGTGAACGTGTTGGCCATTGGCGGCCATTTAAAATACGTCACCGCGGGCATTTCACCGCTCAACACGCCTGCTGCCCGCAGCATATTAGCCAGCAGTTGCTGTTCAATAGGCGTTATTTCCCCCTCATGAAGGCTTAACCAGCGCCCACCAACACACATACAGGAAAGACTGAACGTAAGCGGCTCAACTTTGCTAACCGGCTTTTTTTCCTGAGTAGAATTTTCCAGTGTAGAAGCAACGGGGGCGTCGGCTGGCTTACTGGCAGGAACAGGCGGTTGGCCCAGCAGCGCGCGCACTGCCGCCGGGGCCGAAGAGGATGCCGATGCCGTGTCAGTGGCAACGGAGGCACTATCGCCTTTCGGTGACTGATTACGCGGGCGAGGTGCAGGTGCATCGTCCAATAGCGCTTGAAGGCGCTCTCGCGGCGGAGTAACAGCAGGCGCATCTTCCCATTCGCACGCCTCCGTCGGTCGTGCGTTAGGCAGTTGATATTTGGCTGCCCAGGCTGTTATGCCCATTGCATCCAAATACTGCCGGCGAATAACGTCTGGCGTCACTGGCCGCCGCCCCGACAGTTAGGCGAATTCGGGCGCTCGCCGCCACGTGTCTGCCACTCTTTTGGGGTGTACAGGTGCAACGCCAATGCATGCACGGGCCCAGACAGCTCATCGGCGAGCAGCGCATAAATCTGCTGATGGCGCTTCACCGGCATTATGCCATCGAAGCTATCGCTTACCAGGGTGACTTTAAAGTGTGTCTCAGCGTTAGCCGGCACGTTGTGCATGTGGCTTTCATTTTCTACGTGCAGCACGTCGGGCGTTAACGCCGCTAACTTCTGCTCAATCTGTGTCTGCATCGCCATGAGTACTTTCTCCTTCAATCAGCAACCAATTTATTGTACGCCCTTACTTGCTAACAGACGATGCCCGCCGCTCAATGAGAGCACGCTGGGCTAACGCCACCCGGGAAAGGCTCGCCATTAGCGCTAGCAGCGTGGTGCCAGCTCCCAGCCATAGGGTTATCTGTACCGGTGACCCCAACGCCAAGGCCGCCCCTACCAATGCCACCCCAAGTGATTGTCCAACGGTACGGGTAGTGCTCATCACGCCGGAGACATTAGCGCTTCGCTCAGGCGGAAGACTGCCCATCATTTCGCGGTTGTTAGGTGGCTGAAACAGACCAAACCCGATGCCACACAAGGCGGTGCGCCACAGGCTGCCTGCCACGCCGGTAGATTCATCCACGAGTGCTAGCGCCACTAATCCCATCATCAGCAGTATCAAGCCTGCGCTTGAAAGAAGACTCGGGTTGATTCGGTCAGCTAAACGACCAGCCAGGGGGCCAACCACCATAATCGCTAACGGCCAAGGGGTGAACAACCAAGCTGTTTCCAGTGGCGAGAATCCCATCTGCTCCTGATAAAAAAACGACAGCGCAACAAACGTTAACCCCTGACCGATAAAGGCCAACCCTGACGCTGAAACAGCCAGCGTAAAGCGTTTTTCAGCAAATATACTCAGCGGTAGCAGCGGATAAGGTGCGTGGCGCTGGCGTCGAATAAACAGCGCACAAGCCAGCACCGCTATCACCGCCCAGCCACCGCTTTGCCATAGCGGTGCGGCATGGCCGACTGCATCCATTGCGAGAAAGAAGCTGGCTAGCATCAACATAGACAGCAGTGCACCCAGCACATCAAAGCTGCCCCGACGTGGTTTATCTCGTGGCAACGCACGACTAGCCAGCCATAGCGAACACACACCAAGCGGAACATTAAGCGCAAACAACCAAGGCCAGTCGGCAAACGAGAGGATGACGCCGCTCAGCGTTGGGCCGGCTGCATAGCCACCAGCCACCACTAACGCGCTAAGCCCTAAAGCGCTACCCAATAGCCGTGACGGAAAGATTGCCCGATACAGCGACGGACCGATGGACAGCGTGGCCGCTGCCCCCAACCCCTGCAAGGCGCGAAATATCAGTAGCGTTTCTAGATTACGCGACAGCGCCGCCCCTAACGCCGCGAAAACGAAGGTGGCCAAACCAAATAAATAGAGCCGCCTGCGGGTGATCAGCTCACTTATGCCGGCGAACACTAATAAGAACGCCGCGCAGACCACTTGGAATAAATTGGTGATCCATACCGCTCTGGAGGCAGGCACATTAAGATCTGCGGCAATCGTTGGGAGTGCCAAATTAATCATGGTGGTGTCGACCACCGCCATTAGCGTGCCAGTGACGAGTGCCAGTACGGCAAGCGCACGCGCGGGCCCTGGCAAACCATCGTCACCCGCCCGAGTTTCAAACAATCGCATGGTGGTTCGTTCCTAAACTGCACCATTAAAAACAATAAAACCGGCCTGGGCCGGTTCCACAATACGCATACATCAAGACGGCAATGCGCTAGTCTTGCTCATTATCGAGCAGGAGTGCCTCATCAACCTCAGAAATTTCAAGGGCGGTTTCGTCGTCAAGATCAATCGCAAGGTAGCTATGCTCAATGCGTAAAAAGTCTTGGAACAGTGACCAATCAAGCTTTTCTGGCCATTGGCGCTCATCCTCTTCCCAGGCACGCAGCTCAGTCTCTAGGATTTCTGCATAGCGCTCACGAACAAACGTCTCAAGCGCTTCGGGGGTATCCATCTCTGGGATAAGGTACACCGTACTTTCACGTTCGACGTCGTCCAGGGTCAGGTCGTCGTCTCCCATGGTGGGTTCGAGCGCATTGATCCAGTCCACGAAGGTCTGGGTCGGCCTGACGCTCAGGGCAGAGCGATTTAGCAGTTTCATGGGATTCTCCTCGCCGTCGAAACGTTGACCATTATGGGTGCTAACGGATTAGTTTGCCATCGGTGCAGACGCAATATCGATTGATTCGGTAAAATGCTGAAGAATTTTTAGCCAACAACACCGTTACTCATCGGCACGGCTGTTACAGTCCTATCTACAGCCCTATCTACAGCCCTATCTACAGCCCTATCTACAGCCCTCTGCCGGATAGACCATTAGGATACGCTTAATGAATACACAGACACGACTTGAAACGATTAAACACAGCGTAGAACAGAACGAGTTAAACTGGCCTAACGCTGACATCACCCTCGACCAAGACAATGATTCGCTGGTGTTTACACTCAAGGACTACGGCGACTTACCTGTTACCCTGACGTATTCCGAGCAAGAGTGGCTGGTGATGACCGAAGTGGCGCCCACCAGCGCGGTTAAGGATATCACTACCTTCAACGATGCCTTGTTACGCCTGGGCATGACCCTACCGCTGGTCAGCGTTGGTATCCACACCTTGGGTGACGAAGATTACTATGTCGTCTATGGGCAGCTATTTTCAGACTGCAAGCTCGAGGCAATCAGTGCAGAAGTAGAAGCTTGCGCTCAGGCTGCCCTGGAAATTGCCGATTTAATCGACTGATTGTTCACCTGATTCAATATCAACCGGTTGTTCGTCCCACGCGCAAGCGTCGGATTAGTTCGATTTAAGGAGTTACCCGATGTTACTACGCAAAATGTTTACCGCCCTGCGCGGCAAAGCCACTGAAACCGGCGAAGCGATTGTCGATAGTCAGGGGATACGTATTATGGAACAAGAACTACGTGACGCCAAAACGGCAATGAACCGGGCCAATGAAGAACTCACTACCATCATGGCCAGGCGTAACCTTGCTGCCAAGGAAGTAGATACGCTGTCGGATAAAATGGCGGAATACGAAAAAAGCGCCATGGCAGCGCTTGAGAAAGGCGAGCAGAGCCTAGCCGAAGAAGTCGCTGGAGAAATTGCCCGCTTGGAAAGCGAGCGCGAAATCGCTCAGGCCAATGTCACCCAGTATGATGGCACTATCGAAGCACTGAAGTCGACCATCGCTAAATCTAAAGGTGAAATTCGCCGCGTTGAGCAGCAAATGTCCCACGTCAAAGCCACTGAAGCCGCGCAAAAAGCACAGGCTGCCGTGGCATCTCAACATGCTGGCCAAAATGCCAGCATGAACAGCGCCGTTGCCTCCCTTGAACGCATTAAAGAGCGCCAGGCCCTACAGGCTGAAAAGCTTAAGATTGGTGAATCAATGCAAGCACAAGATTCCGGCGCTGACTTGGAAGCGCGCCTTTCCCAGGCAGGTATCGGCAAACAGCAGACGTCAGGAAGCGATGTTCTGGCTCGCCTAAAAGCCAAGCAGAATGCTGGCAATTGAGTGCTAGCGTTATTACTACCGCCTGAACGCAAGGAAGACTGACGCCATGCCAGTGCTACAACGGCTACTAAAAGTTTTAAAAGCCTCTACGATTAACGTCAGTTGGACGTTTCTGTTACTGCTGGCACTGGCACATATGGCAACCTCTTGGCTACTCATGGGGCTCTCTGGCGAAGAGGTTGCCAACTCACTGCCGTTGTGGCTGTATTTTTACGTTGTTACGGCTTCCACCGTGGCCTATGGGGACTTCTCGCCGAGTTCAACTGCTGGGCAACTGATCGCTGTGTTTTACCTGATCCCAGGCGGTATTTCGCTATTTGCTGCCCTGATTGGCAAGGCAACCGTCACGGTGGGCAACTTTTGGAGGCAGCAAATGCAAGGAAAAGGCGATTACAGCGACCTTACTGGCCACACGGTGGTGTTAGGCTGGCATGGAGAAACCACTGAAAAGATCATTGATATTCTCAAAGCTGACCGGCAGCTCCCTGATGAAATCGTGCTGTGTGTCACCAAAGACATCAACAACCCACGTCCGGGCGACTTAAAATTCGTCAAGGGTGATAGCTTCGCCAACATGGAGCTTCTCAAGCGCGCCGGCGTTGAAAATGCCAGCCGTATTATTATCTATGACGGCAGCGATGAACGCGTGGCGACTGTGGCGCTTTCCGCTTATAGCCTAAAGTCTCCTGGCTGCCATATCGTTGCGCACTGCGAAAACCCTAACACTGCTGCAATGTTGCGCCGCACACTTCCAGGCATTGAATGCACCGAAGCTATGGCACTAGAAATGCTGGTGCGCTCAGCGACTGACGCAGGCATAAGCCGCGTCGTGAATGAACTGCTTGCTGTAAATCATGGTGCCACTCAGTACCAAACGCGGCTGCAAGATATTCCCAAAGGCAGCACGTTTGGCCAATTATTCTCCCTAGCCAAGGAGGCGCATAATGCCACCTTGCTTGGCGTCACTTCCATTAGTGACGAGGCGAATATGCTCAACCCACCCTCCGCCCCTGAGTTGAGTGATGGCGATGTGCTGTATTACATGGCCTATGAGCGCCTGACGTCGGCACATTTCTCATCGTTACTGGCATGACATCCAACCGTTTCAAGGAGGACCATCACTATGTTTGGTTCACTTAAATCACTGTTTCGTGCCAACAGTAAAGGCGTGCAACAAAAGCATGCCAGCGAAACCGCCCAACGCTCTAGCGGCCTACCCGTCGGCATGACCCCAGACGACTTTAGCGGTCTTCGACTCGGCGGTATGGTGTCGCTCAATATGCTGTCGCTGAAAGCGTTCGACAGCCTGAATTTTGATGCCAGTTGGAGTGGCGCTGCGCAAGAAATAGCCGCGATTGGCGTCGTCGAACTCGGCCAAGGCGAACAGCTAGCGCGCTTTTATCTGGAAAATGACACATGGATTCAAGCCTCCATTGCTAATGGCAAGGTGTTTGAATACAAACTGTTCGACTTCCTGTCGTCGCAACATGTTTCTAATCTTGAATTTGATGGTTTGATCAATCAGCCGGATAGCAAGGCACCCGCTCATCCACTCGGCCAGAGCAGCTTTACGCTGGAAGCAGGCGACGACATTCCAGACGACCTTAAACGCTATCAGCGCGTCTGGGGCGCTGAAAACAGCGAATGGTCAGCTCCGGTAGTGCTCGAGGAAACGGTGACTCGCGCCAATGGCAGCGGAATATCTCAAGTCACGCATCATTGCATGCTCTATGAACGCCATGATCAGGCCTCAGAGCGTTTTGAATATATTCTGCTAAGTGCTGAAGCCGATGAACTGGAAGGCAGCTATCAGTTAGTCACCAGCTTGGGCATCGATATCAGCGCAGTGATCATCGAAGCGCATTGATGGCTTTCTGTAGAGCCTTACTGATTACCCTTCACGACTTTCGATTCAACACGTCCAGCTTACAACTCACACCTAACGATTGACGACTAAAAAAGGAAACGATAATGGGCAATATCGGTATGTACTTGGCAGGCCTGCCAGCGTTTTTCGCCTACCTGATCACCGCAGCCATCCTGCTGGTAGCATTTATGGTCGCGTACAGTAAGATCACCCCGCATCATGAATGGAAGTTGATCCAAGAAGGCAACGCCGCGGCGGCAACCGCCTTTGGCGGCGCCACCCTAGGCTTTACCATACCGCTCTACAGCGCTATGGCGAACAGCGTGAGTTTCATTGACTTTATCGCCTGGGGCATTATCGCCTTTATCGTGCAGATCGTTACCTTCTTTGCCATCAAGCTGGTGCTGAAAAGCAAAGGGCAGAGCCTTTCCGGGCATATTACCGATGGCCACGTAGCATACGGCATTTTCGCGGCAACTATCGCTATCGCGGTTGGCCTGCTCAACGCTGCTTCCATGATCTGGTAAGGGGAGACTTTCATGCAATCATCTAACCAGCCACCGCGCCGCAAGCGTAGCTCTCGGCTGACCTTGGCTCTAATGGGTGCTGCCGGTACAGCCGCATTAGCCGGCTGTGGGCAGTCATCCCCGCCGCAAGACACTCTGTCAGATGTCAACTTCTCCGAGCCCAAGGCCTACCAGAACGTAGACGAGTGCGTGGCAGACGAGCTTTATACGCGCACCGCCTGTGAAGCGGCGTTTACGGCAGCCGTTGAAGCGGTTCCGCGCTTTGACTCCTTAGAAGCTTGCGAACAGGTACATGGCGAAGGTGCCTGTGAGCCCCCTCCCCAATCAGCTCAACAGGGGCAAGGTGGCAGTTGGTTTGGTCCCGCACTGATGGGCTATATGGTTGGCAACATGATGGCCAACCGCAATGGCGCGCGGGTACAAAGCCTGTATCAAGAGCCGGTCTACCGTACCCGCCAGAATCGCGGCGACTGGAATGCTGCGTCGTCCTCTGCTTCTTCACGGGTGGACCAACGTAACAAGGCCTTCCGCTCATCGGTTATGCAGTCCAACCAACGAGCAACTCAACGCTCTGGGTTCGGTTCGCGCTCCAGCGCACGGGGCGGATTTGGCTCCTAAGCTAACCTCCGTTCGCTTACTATCTTTCGACGCACTCACCTGCGCCAGCAAGGAGCCGTTTTATGTTGCGCGTTGCCATTACTGAACGCCCTCAATGGCGCGAACTGGCGCACCAGCTAGGGTTTCACTTCCATACTATTGAAGGGGAGCCCTACTGGACCGAGGATGCCTATTACCAGTTCACGTTGGCCCAGATCGAACAGGACATCGAGGACCCCACCGAGGCGCTGCACGAGATGTGTATGGATGCCGTTGATCGGATCTGCCAGTCTGATGCCCTGCTTCACCAGTTAAATATCCCTGAACAGATGTGGGGCGTTATTCGTGCCTCCTGGCGTAATGGCCAGCCACATCTCTATGGGCGCATGGATTTTGCCTATAGCGGTAATGGGCCTGCCAAACTGCTAGAGCTTAACTACGATACCCCCACCAGCATTTACGAGGCGGGCTTCTTTCAGTGGCTATGGCTTGAACAGGTGATCGAACAGCGCCTGCTGCCTGCCCACGCCGACCAATTCAATTCGATCCAGGAACGCATGATTGCTGCCCTCGCCCATATCGGGCAGCGCCTTGAACGCAACGGCTCAGCCTCTCCGGCACTGCACTTCGCTTCCATCAAAGCCCATGAAGAAGATCGCGCTACCGTTGCTTACCTGCAGGACTGTGCCCTACAGGCAGGGCTGAATGCTCCCTTTATCCATATCGAAGATATCGGCTATCAACCCAACACCGACCACGGCTGTTTTGTTGATCTGGAAAACCGGCCCATCCGTGCACTGTTTAAGCTCTACCCCTGGGAAGAAATGAGCGATGACGCTTTCGGTGAGCTACTGCCCATGATGCAAACTCACTGGTTCGAGCCCCCGTGGAAAGCCATCCTCAGCAATAAGGGCATTCTGCCGTTGCTATGGCAGTGGCATGAAGGCCATCCCAACCTGTTACCGGCGTATTTTGACACCAGCGATGGCACGTCGCTGACGCCCGGCTGGGTGCGCAAACCATTTTTCTCTCGGGAAGGTAGCAATATTGAGCTGATAACCACGAGCGGCCAGTACGAAGCCGTTGATGGCCCCTATACCGACAACCCGCGTATTCTGCAGGCCTACCACCCACTGCCGCGCTTTGGCGAACGGCATGCCCTGATCGGCAGTTGGGTAGTCGGTGACAAGGCGTGCGGCATTGGTATTCGTGAAGACGTTGGCAAAATCACCAAAGACTCCAGCTGCTTCGTACCGCACGCTATTGTCTAGAGCTTGTCAGCGTTACTCGCTGGCTTCGGGGCGCATCGCTGGGAACAGCAGTACGTCCCGAATAGAGGGGCTGTTGGTAAACAGCATTACTAAACGGTCAATACCAATTCCTTCACCCGCCGTTGGCGGTAAGCCATACTCCAACGCGCGCACGTAGTCGGCGTCAAAATACATCGCTTCCAGATCACCGGCATCTTTTTCGGCGGCCTGTTCGCGGAAACGTTCAGCCTGATCTTCGGCGTCATTAAGCTCCGAGAAGCCGTTGGCAATTTCTCGGCCACCGACAAAGAACTCAAAACGGTCGGTAACGAAAGGATTAGCATCGTTACGACGCGCCAGCGGGCTAACTTCTGCGGGGTATTCAGTAATGAACGTCGGCTGGTCCAGCTTTTGCTCGGCCACTTCTTCGAAGATCTCGGTCTGAACTTTACCCAGCCCCCAGCTCTCCTTCACTTTAATGCCCAGCTTTTCTGCAACCGCTTGTGCGGCTTCCAGCGTATCCAAATCCGCATCGGTGATGCCGTCGCCATGATCAAGAATCGCTTGGCGTAGTGTTAGGCGTTGGAACGGCTTCCCGAAGTCGTAGTTAGCACCTTGGTACTCGATCGTCGTCGTGCCCAGCACTTCTTGGGCCGCCGTGCGCAGCATGGCTTCGGTCATATCGAGCAGATCACGATAATCCGCGTAGGCCCAATAGAATTCGACCATGGTGAACTCAGGGTTATGTCGCGTAGATAACCCTTCGTTACGGAAATTACGGTTGATTTCAAAAACCTTCTCGAAACCACCCACCACCAGACGCTTGAGGTAAAGCTCTGGTGCAATACGCAGATACATATCAATATCCAGCGCATTATGGTGAGTAATAAATGGCCGCGCTGCCGCACCGCCGGGGATCGGCTGTAGCATCGGCGTTTCAACTTCCATAAAGCCGCGAGCTTCAAAGAAGCGGCGCATGGAGCTGATTACCGCCGCGCGAGTTTCAAATACCTTACGCGACTGCGGGTTCATGATCAGGTCTACGTAGCGCTGGCGATAACGCGCTTCCTGATCGGTCAGGCCGTGGAACTTATCCGGCAGTGGACGCAGGCTCTTGGTCAACAGCTGCGCTTCTACCATCATCACGTACAGGTCGCCCTTACCCGATTTGTGTACTGGGCCACGGGCAGCAACGATATCACCGATATCCCACCCTTTAATGTCCTCAAGCACATCAGCAGGCAAGCCCTTTTTATCTACGTAGAGCTGGATTTGGCCGGCCACATCTTGAATCACGATAAACGGGCCACGCTTACGCATGACGCGACCAGCCACCGACGCTTGATGATCAAGCGTTTCAAGCTCCGCTTTATCCTTTTCGCCCAGCAGGTTGTGTAGCTCAACCGTGAGGCTGTCACGGCGAAAATCGTTCGGGAAAGCGCTCTTACCTTGCTCAGCGGCGCGCTCACGACGAGCCGCGAGCTTGGCACGGCGCTCAGCGATTAGGTGGTTTTCGTTATCGAGAGAAGACGCGTCTTGGTTAGCCATCGGGCACCCTGTTCAATGTTCAAACGCTAAAAAAATTACAAACCCTGCTTTAGGCTAGCGACGATAAACTGATCTAAATCGCCGTCGAGCACTTTGTCACAGTTACTAGACTGAACGCCAGTGCGCAGGTCTTTGATGCGCTGATCGTCCAGTACATATGAGCGAATTTGGCTACCCCAGCCGATATCGGCTTTAGAGTCTTCCGCTTCCTGCTTGGCCGCATTGCGCTTTTGCATTTCGTGTTCCCACAACTTGGCCTTCAACTGCTTCATGGCGAAGTCGCGGTTAGCGTGCTGGCTGCGCTGATTCTGACATGCCACCACGATACCGCTGGGCTCGTGAGTAATCCTCACCGCTGAGTCGGTGGTGTTAACGTGCTGACCACCTGCACCGCTGGAGCGGTAGGTGTCTACGCGCAGATCAGAGGGATTAATTTCAACCTCAAAGCTGTCGTCAATTTCCGGCGACAAAAATACCGATGCAAACGACGTGTGACGACGGCCGCCAGAATCAAACGGGCTTTTACGCACTAAACGGTGAACACCTGTTTCGGTGCGCAACCATCCGAAGGCATAGTCCCCTTGAATATGCAGCGACGCCGATTTAATGCCTGCTACTTCGCCAGCAGAAATTTCGATAATCTCTGCTTTGAAACCGTGGCTCTCTGCCCAGCGTAAGTACATACGCAGCAGGATATTCGCCCAGTCCTGAGCTTCGGTACCGCCCGACCCCGACTGAATATCCAGATAGGCGTTGTTCTCATCCATTTCACCGGAAAACATGCGACGAAACTCGAGTTTCTCCAGTGCCACTTGCAGACCATCGAGCTCTTTGCGCACCTCATCAACGGTGCCTTCATCCTCTTCCATCTCAGCAAGTTCAAGCAGGTCGCGGCTGTCAGCCAAGCCCTGATCAAGCTCATCGATGGTGGCGACAATCGCTTCAAGCGATGAGCGCTCTTTACCCAGTTTCTGGGCATAGTCTGGATCATTCCAGACATTAGGGTCTTCAAGTTCGCGGGAGACTTCTTCTAGCCGATCTTTGCGTTCGGCATAGTCAAAGATACCCCCTAAGAACGTCTGTCCGCTCAGACAGGTCCTTAATCTGGTTATGAATCGGGTTAGTTTCCAACATGGATCGCCTAGCCTTGGTCAGTATCGCACGGTTCAAAAGAGACAGGCGCCGCTGGGGCAGCTAAGCGCCTAGGCTTACAAATGCCAACGCTAGCCGCCCCAGCGGCGAAATTCTGAGACGCATTGTAACGAAAGCCAACGCTTACCGCACCCACCCTGAAAAAGGATCGCCATGCAAAAAAACCCGGCTTACGCCGGGTTTATAGGTAAAACGACTCAAACAGTCAGCTTATGATCAGAAACGATAGGTAAGCTGAGCACCGAAGCCATGGGCTTCGTTTTTGTAGTCTGCTGAGTAGTTAGAGGTAATCGGCGGTGTTTGCTGCCCTGCCACGGTGAAGCTGTCGGTTTTGGTTTGATCAACCTGGGTGCTGCGCTCGGTAAGGTACGAGTAGGCAACGTCCAAGGTTAAATCAGGCGTGGGGCTCCAGCCTGCACCAATTGAGAAAATTCGGCGGTCGTCAGAGGGAATACGTACACTGCGCGTGGCATCTTGAGTGGGTGTAAAGTCCAGTGCGACCCCGGCACGTAGCGCCAGTGTAGGTGTTAACTGATACTCGCCACCCGTAGAGAACGCCCACGCATTAGAGTAGTTCTGCTGTTCGTTGGTAATCTCACCACGCTCAGTACCGGTGACCAAGATCTGGTCAAAGCGACTCCAGCGTGCCCAGGAAACACCGAACATCAGCTTCAGCTTGTCGCTCATTTGCTGAGTCAGCGAGAAGTTGACTGTTTCAGGCGTTGTTAAATCCAACGCTGCCGTATCTGTTACTGTACCAACCCCTAGCTGATCCAACACAGGTGAGTTCGCCGCAAAGCTGCCTTCTAGATTGAAATCTACTTTTGAGCGGTACGTTAAACCAAGGGTAGTTTCAGGTGCTGGCTGATAAATGATACCCAAGTTATAGCCCCAGGCCTCATCATCACCTTCTACACGTGAATCCACTTCAGAAAGACCCATCGGTGTTGCCACTGGCACCTGACGGCAGGGAAAATGCATGAAAACCCGCGCCATGATGCGGCTTTC
>NZ_JABUZE010000144.1:0-4364 GCF_014897805.1 Halomonas sp. 3F2F | reverse complement strand
TCCTACATACATTATGCACGAAAACTTTCGGTTAGGCACTTAGTGAATAAAAGAGTGAGGGGCAGATAGCGTCAGCGGACCGTCCACCCCTTGCTGCCTCAGTTCTTTAGTTGCTTGTTCGATTTGGGTAAAGACATTAGATAAACGCCCATAGTAGCGGCGACCAGACTCCGTCAAAAGTACACCACGTGGTAGGCGTACAAATAACGCAATATCGAGCCTACCTTCTAGCTCTTTAATACGATGGCTGACGGCTGCTGGAGTCAGGCTCAGCTCCTGAGCAGCAGAAGCGAAGCTACCTAACCGTGCGGCGGCTTCAAAGGCTCGAAGCGTGTTTAAAGGTGGAAAAGGGATTCTGCTCATGGCTAAAATTTAGTAACCCTATGGATGACAATAATGCAGTTTCCATTATTATTTTTAAGGTCACAATGATGTTCTCTCTAACATGATTCCTTCCGGAGCAGAACATCGTGAGTAAACCTCTATACCACCTAACAGCGTTTTCAACCGACCCGAGCAAAGGCAACCCTGCCGGCGTTTGGATTGGCGATGAGTTGCCGGATACTAAGACGATGCAAAGAATAGCCGCAGAGGTCGGTTACTCGGAAACCGCGTTTATCGCCCCAGCTAGCGGAAACATTAGAACCATTCGTTACTATAGCCCACTGACAGAGATCAACTTTTGTGGCCATGCCACGATTGCTAGTGCCGTCATGCTAGGGCGCTTAAGTGGTACCGGCACATACCAGCTGGATACCGCCGTTGGCCGAATACCTGTGGAGGTTCGCTCGATCGATGGTCAGATTCAAGCAGCACTAACCTCGGTAGTCCCCGCTCATAAACCTGCCTCTACAGCGTTGGTCAATGATGTGTTAGCGCTACTGCAATGGTCATCTGATGAGCTGGATCTAGCGATCCCCCCAGTCCTCGCCTACGGCGGCGTGTGGCACCTTATTTTGGCGGTCAACTCACAGTCTCGATTGAGCCAACTTGATTACGATTTTGAAAAACTGAAGGCTTTAATGTTACGAGAAGAGTTGACCACGCTGCAGCTAGTCTTTCGAGAGCACAACGGTCTGTTTCACTCTCGGAATCCTTTCCCAATAGGCGGCGTCGTGGAAGACCCTGCCACCGGCGCTGCAGCTGCAGCACTAGGTGGGTATCTGCGAGATGCCAAGTTGATTGATGCGCCTGGGAAGTTTCTTATAAGACAAGGGGAAACAATGGGACGCTTAAGCCTGCTGCAGGTCGAAGTACCTGCGCAAGGAGGAATCGTAGTGGCTGGCACAGCTGTAGAAATCACTTAATTGTTGCCATGCTGCTCAGAAGCAGTCATTCAAACTCTATCGATGTTGGTCACTAAACCTTTTGAGCAACAACGGCGTAAATATGCCACTGCTTGGGCTTACCAAGCAGTGTCTTACCCTGCGTATTATGCTCGATAATATCGATGACTCTAAACGCATCCTTAAAAAGCGCTTGGATGTCAGAATAGGTGTGTATCGATAAATCTCCTCGCCCCATTTTTGCCCAGCTGTCATCAGGCCCCATGAAATGGCCACAGAATACACCGCCCTTCAGTAGTGAACGTGTAAGGTTTTGCCAAGCACTGGCAAATAGCCCAGGATCACAAAAAAACAGGCTTGAGCATGCATTAATGAGCGCAGTTCTGGGATACACAAACTGTTCAAAGCAGGACACTTTAGGAAATAGAGTTTGATGAATATAACGCCCTCCAATCTCCTCCAGACGCGCTATCGCTGCATCGCTTTTATCATAGGCATGCACTGTATAGCCGTGTTCTACCATGAATAGTGCATCGCGCCCTGCTCCGCAGCCTGCATCAACGGCGACCATAGGCAAGGTAGTGTCCACAACACCAAGCGCCCGCTTTAATGGCGGATAAACCGCAGCGCTGAGTGACTTTTCGAGATATATTTGCTCGCTCATTCCAACACCTCAACGCTTTAGCAAATAGGCGCAGCAGATATCGATGTGTAAGCAGCTATGGCACACATCACTACTGCTCCAATCCCGCTAAGAACTGCTTCAGCAGATCATCTAATTGCGCCAGCTGCTCTTCACTGAGGCCACTCACCAGTTGCGCCTGCGCTTCCACATGAGCGGTAACCGCTTCATCAATCAATTCAAATCCACGCTGTGAAAGAGAGATCAAAAAACCGCGCCCATCCTCTGGGTTTTTGACCCGCTCAATCAAACCAGCCTTTTCCAACAGGTTGATACGGTGAGTCATGGTGCCAGAGGTCACCATCGTGGAAGCCATTAACCCCCCTGGCGATAACGCAAAAGGGGGGCCTTCTCGACGAAGGGTCGCCAAAACGTCAAAGCTTGCACCGTTCAGCCCGTACTTTGTCCAGGTCTTTTCCAGTTCACGGGTTAAGCAGTAGCTCAGTCGCTTAATCCGCCCAAGGGTGGCCATCGGCGTAACATTAAGGTCAGGCCTTTCCTGCCGCCACTGATTAAGAATTCTATCCACATGATCCCTATCCACATGACCCCTATCCACATGATCCATAGAAGTACTGCGCTCCTTATTATTGCTTAGCCCATTTATCTTGACGTCAAGAGAACCTGCATATATCTTGATATCAAGACATTAATTGAGAGCATATCTAATGGCATTATCAAACACAATTGCTACACACTCACCAAAAAGGGCCTGGCTTGCACCACTGATTTACCTACTGTCAGGTGGCGCCCTACTCGGCCTGTCAACAAATTTGGCTAAATTTGCTGGGGAAATGCAGCTATCTGCACTCGCATTTCTGTTTTGGTCAATCACTGGGGCGGCGTTAATTCTGTTGGCCGTCTCAGCACTGCGTGGTCATTTACCGCCTATAAGCTTGCGCTCGGTTGAGTACTACTCAGTATCCGCACTGCTTGGCGTGGCTGGCTCTAACTTGATCTTCTTCTCCGCTATCCCACATGTGGGTGCTGGGTTCGTTGCCTTGATCATTACGCTACCGCCGCTGCTCACCTACATTGGTGCGCTGTTATTGAAAATAGAAAAATTTCAATTTATGCGAGCGGCTGGTGTTATGTCTGCGCTGTTGGGTGCCATCACCTTAGCCGCCAATAAGCTATCGTCACCTGATGCCAATCACCTCTGGATTCTGATTGCCCTGGCTGGCCCAGTGCTCTTAGCCATCGGCAACATCTACCGGACTCTGCGCTGGCCTGCAGGTGTGTCGAGCGGTGCTCTGGCCCCCGGCATGCTGATTGCCGCCGTTGTAATCCTGCTAGGAATAGGCTTCTTACCAGGCTTTTCGTTGCGTGTTCCAACTCAACACCACTTGCCCATCATGCTGATTGCACTCCAAGCGCTAGTGTTCGCAGGCCAGTTCTTTCTACTGTTCCTGCTCCAGAAAAGCGGTGGCCCCGTATTCCTGAGCTTATTGGGTTCCGTCGGCGCTGTCGTGGGGGTGCCTGTTGCGATCTTCCTCCAGGGAGAAGCCGCTCCTGAGGGCCTACTCCTAGGCATTGTCTTAATTGGCGCAGGTATTCTCCTGCTCAATATTGGCAAAGCCAAACAGCTTTCTCGTACTAACTGAATATCTACTCAATCAAGATCCACTCAACCAAGGAATAACGATCATGAAAATCGCGATACTCGGTGCCGCAGGTGACGTCGGAACACGCATTATGAGTGAGGCGTTAGCGCGGGGACATCACGTCACAGGTGTAGTAAGAACTGAAAGTCAGCGTAACAAGCTGCCTGCTGAGGCAAGCTACTGTGTCGCCGACATATCAGCCCCGCACCAGCTAACGCAGGCGGTCGAAGGCCAGGATTTATTGATCAGCGCTGTTCGCCCACCAGAGGGGCAGGAAGCGCTGCTGGTGACACTCACGGATGTGATTCTCAACAGCGCTCTCGCCGAACAACGTGTGCTATTAGTGGGCGGAGCCGCTCGATTGCTAATTCCCGGACGCAGCGGGGAAACGGTGTTAACAGCCCCCGACTTTCTACCAGCAACAGCACTAGAAATTGCCAAGGCTTGCCAAGCACAGTACCAACGGTGCCTTGCCGAAACTCGCACAGCATGGACCTACGTCTCTCCTGCCGCCATGCTCGTCCCTGGAAAGCGGACAGGCAGCTTTCGCCTTGGCTCGGACACTCTTGTCATGGATAAGAACGGGGAATCGCGTATTTCAATGGAGGATTTTGCAGTGGCTATGCTTGATGAAGCAGAAACGCCAACACATATTCAACAGGCATTTACCGTAGGATATTAAGCCGATAAGACGCGGTACACCGAGTGCTAGGGAGCCTCTGGTTAGCTCTCGACGCTTTAATCATCATCCTGAATCCGTGAAGCTGGCGCCGATACTTTCCCTATCAACAC
>NZ_JABUZE010000141.1:0-1008 GCF_014897805.1 Halomonas sp. 3F2F | reverse complement strand
TGAAAGCCGCATCATGGCGCGGGTTTTCATGCATTTTCCCTGGGGAGTGTGGCAGGTTTGTTATCTGGCTACTTAAAAGACGAATTTGTTACATCAGCAACGAAGGAGGTGGCGAGTGCAGGGTTTGAAAGATACGCAATAGCTCGAGGTGTACCTGCCCCATTGGCTGCAAGAATTACTGCGGCGTTGGATTTGGCGGGAGTATGGGGCGAGGTGTCGGACAATGCGACTAACATTATCGATTGATATAAGTGTCTTTAAACTGGGGAAAGGCTTATGAGCTCAAAGGACGCATGGTTAGAGGGGATAAAAAAATATCGCGTCTATATACTTTGGTTTATGGTTTTCCTTTCTTTTTTAAACGCTGCTTTACGTTTTTGGGGAGAGTGGGAGTATTTTGTTGGTGTATTGGTTGGGCAGCTTTTTTTTGGGCAGGCGGCACAATCCTATTTTTACGATAAATATATTTCGTTTGCTGGCGGTGGGGTGAGAGTGGAGGATGGGAGTGTGCCAAGACTGATAGCGTTTGTTTTGGCGCTGATTGGTTATTTTACGTTATTCCTGTTTAATGGATATCCATGGGGTTAGGTTGCCAACGACGCGATTTGCACCGACTTCGCCAACTACGATGCACACTAAGCACCGGCGATGCAGACACCGGCATTGCACCGATCTTTGATGCAGAAAGCGTCAGAAAAGACGTGCAGGCTCAAGCAGCCATTACCCAGGAATTTGGGTCGCGGGCGAGCCAGTTAGTGGGCGACACCGCCCAAGCCAAGCTCGAAGAAGCGCAAAGCAAGCGCCTGCAAGCCCAACAGGCTCAGGCCGCGGGCGACAGCGAACGCGCCAACCAACTCAACGCCCAGGCCGATCAGCTACAAAGCGACTGGGGTGAAAATGGCACTAAACGCCTCGCCGCCCACACCGCCATCGGCGCACTGACCGGCGGAACGCAAGGCGCTACGGGCGCCGCCGTGGGTACCCTCAGCGCCCCGGCCATCGCGAGTG
>NZ_JABUZE010000139.1:0-1155 GCF_014897805.1 Halomonas sp. 3F2F | reverse complement strand
TAGGCGATATCGCCAACCGGACAACTAGGCTGACAGAGGGGGTTCCGAACGCAGCGTCTTACCTGATTTACTTGCTAATACCTATTTTATCGACGTGGCTTAGTATTTTACTGAGTAACAAATTAGGTAAGGACGATTTCAAAGCTGGTGAAGTACAAAGCATAGAGCATGCAAATAATAGTTTTTTACCTAGTTATTTGGGATACTTTTTTGTCGCATTAAGCATAGGGAACTGGGAAACTCTAGGATTTGTGTACAGTGTATTGTTCATTTTCACATTCCTTTCGCAGGCTCTTTATTTCAACCCGCTTTTTTTATTATTCGGTCATGAGTTTTACAACATAGCCACAAAGAACGGTACGGCCATATTTCTAATCAGTCGGCACAAATACAAAAGGCCAGATGAAGTTCATATTTCTAAAGCTTATCGAATCAACAATTATACATTTATAGAACGGGGATAATGATATGGATCATGTGCTAGCCAGAGTAAAGCGACTTACAAAGAAACCTTTCTTTAAGCTTGTTTCAGATCACACTTTGTATGAAAATACAAATATTACCCTGGGCAACTGCGTTCAATATGCTCCCGATCATAATCTAGATGAGGACTCATGGTTCAAGGTAGAGCATTTTAGCCAGCAGCCATTTTTCATTGAATTGCTGAAAGGTAATTTTGATTCGAAAGATTTCGATGATTTAAAAAAAGATCAATTTTCTAAAATCGCATATATCCTTGCCATTCAGGATGATGATTTCTATTTTCAGAAAGTCACTTCATCTCTCTTTATAAAGAAAAAAATTATCGGTTTTGGGGAGACAGCAGAAATTGAGAAAAGCGTCAACCGTCTAATAATTAACGAACAGCCTGATGCCATTTATTTCAAAGGTGATGATACGCTAGTTTTTCGAAATTTAGCTACTATTTCTGGGATATTCAAAGGCATTGACTCTCTTTATCGAGAGGCCACAAAGCAGGAAACAGAAACTTTCTTACAGTCAAAATTCATTGAGTTAAAAAACAACTACGATGCAAGTAAAACTTCAATGCCAAATCGAAAGCGCATTGCTTTAGCTATGGATTCTTTAGCTAAAATGTCAGCTCAGGATAAGGTAGACATTCTTTCTTATATTGGTGACTACAGCGATCAAAAA
>NZ_JABUZE010000140.1:0-11133 GCF_014897805.1 Halomonas sp. 3F2F | reverse complement strand
TAAATCGAGTTATCCGTTGCCAGCACCGTGCGGTTGGCATAGTCAGGGGCAATCTCGCCTTCGAAGCCACGAGCGCGCAAGGCGTCGAGAAACGCAACATAGCCACTTCGCACTGCCACTTCGCTGACCATTGCGATCATGCTTTGAGCGTCTCCAGCGCCTGCTCGATGAGCCCTAGCCCTTCTGCCATGACGTCTGGTTCAGTGGTCAATGGCGGCAATAAGCGTAAGACATTACGCTTGCGGCCACTGGGCATTAGCAAAACGCCAGCATCACGCCCCGCAGCCAATAGGTTAGCTAAGTGCTCTCCCCCCGTAGCATTGTCGGTATCTTCAAAGACGATACCGCGCATCGCGCCAACACCGGTCATGGCTCCTAGCATGGGAAAACGCTCGCTTGCTTTCCAGCGCTGGTAAGCACTCACAATCGCCGCTTCTTGGGCATTACCCCATGCGCTTAGCGCCTCGTCTTGCATGATATCCATCACTGCCAATGCAGCTGCACACGCGACCGCATTGCCTGAATAGGTACCTCCCAACGCGCCTTTGGGTAAAGCATCCATTAACTCTTTACGCCCTACCAAGGCGGCCAGAGGAAGACCTGAGGCAATGCTTTTTCCTAACAGAAGCAGGTCAGGCTCGATGCCGAGGTGACTGAAGCCAAAGCGTTTACCGGTTCGTCCGAAGCCTGATTGGATTTCGTCACAAATCAATAAAATACCGTGCTGATCGCAGATTTCCCGCAGCGCTTTCGCAAACTGGGGGCAAAGTAAGCGAAAACCACCTTCCCCTTGAATGGGTTCAACGACGACGCACGCCACTTCACTGGGGGCAATTTCTACGTCAAATACACGCTCTAGGGCCGCTAGCGACTGCTCGGCGGATATCCCACTATCCTGGCTGGGGAACGGCAGGTGATAAACCGGGCCAGGTAGCGCGCCTAAACCGGCTTTATAGGGCTTAACTTTGCCGTTCAAATTGAGTGCGGCCAAGGTGCGGCCATGGAAAGCATCGTCAAAGGCAATCACGCCCTGGCGACCCGTGACACCACGGGCCACTTTCAGAGCATTTTCAGTCGCTTCCGCACCACTGTTCGTCAACATACATCCCAGCGGATAAGAAACCGGCACAAACTGGTCAAGTCGTTCTACGACAGAGAGGTAGCCACGGTGCGGCAAGGCATTAAACGCTGAATGCATGAGGGTATCGACCTGAGCCTTGACGGCCTCGACCACCGCTGGATGGCCATGCCCCAAGTTAAGCACACCAATACCGCCAATAAAGTCGATATAACGCCGCCCTGATTCGTCCCACACCTCTGCATTACGCCCTTTAGTAATGCAAATGGGATGGAGGATGCCTAATGCACTGCTGACGTTGGGAAGGTCCATCGTCGTAAACGCTCCTGAAATTGCCAAGTGTTCCCTTATCAAACAGGTTCAAATAGCAGATCACAAACGAAAAAAAACGCTAAATGCATGCCCAATAGGAATACATAGAAAATAGCCGAGTGATTTAAAAGCAGGAACGGGTGCCGCCTAGCACAGGTACTCAGTGCTGACACCTATGATACTAAAAAAGATCAAAAAATATTAAAAAAAGCATCACGCCGCACGTACTGACATAAATCGCAAATCATTGATTATGAAAAGTATTTATTAATGCCAAATGGCATGACAAAATGGAATGCGTACGCAACTTAATTTCTTTTGTCTGTCGGGCGGCATACGTGAACAATAGCCAGCTACTTTTTCGCGCTCTTTTCGCTGACCGATCCCCAGACGGTCGGCTTGCGAGAATTGCTAAGCAGAATTTTATTATAAATAATTTAATTAGCAGGAGTTAACATGAAAAACATTACTTCTAAAGTACTGTCACCAAAAGTGCTATGCGGCGTAGGCGCGACTCTTCTGTTGGCAGGTTGTGGTGGCGACAGCAAACCTAATATTGCTATTGGCCCCCCTGCCAGCACCACTCAAGGCGTTTCCCAACTACTTTTTGATGCCTACGGTATTGGTAGCGATAAGTACAAGACCTATCAAGAAGGCTTTGGTGCTGCACTCGATGGTGTGCAAGATGGCAACATCGATATTTCTATCGGCATTCTTGGTCTACCTTCTGGCAGCATCGAGAACTTACAAGCCTCAAGTGGTGATGCACGCCTAATTAGTTTAAGCGATGACGCTATTGACTATATTGAAGAGAATAGTGCCTATAAGCGCTTTACGATTCCCGCTAATAGTTATGCTTTTCAAAATGAAGATGTAAATACTATTACGGCTTATGCCATTTTAGTTGGCAACACAAATACTATTGATGAAGACCTGGGTTATGAACTCGCGCGTTTAATGCATGAACATGCTGAAGAAAACACGCACTCTCAATCTGCGTTCATTACCCTTGAAAATGCACTCAATGGTTCAGAAGGTCTCCCCATTCACCCCGGTGCTAAAAAATATTACGAAGAGCAAGGCCTCACCGTAAATAACCCGGTTGCGGAGCTTGGCGAAACTGAAGCCAAAGAAGAGTTTATTTTAGGTACCGGTAGCCAAGGCGGCACTTACTACCCACTAGGCGGTGAGATGGCCACCATTTGGAACCGTTACCTGGAAAACCATAACTTCACCAATATTGAAACTGGCGCTTCAATCGAAAACTTAGTGAGCATTCGTGATAACGGTATGGATCTCGGGATGACCGTACACGCACCGGCACAAGATGCCGTTGCCGGACGCGGAGAGTTCGAAAGTGGCGCGATTGATAACGTCGCCTTTATCGGGCACATCTACCCTGAAGTCATTCAGATTATCACCCGTGAACGCTCCAATATTGACAGCCTAAGTGATCTAACTGATTGATGTTCCCTTTTCGCCGCTGGCTAAGCCAGCGGCGTTATATGTATGAGGTTTAATCGTGGATAAAAAAAAACTCCTGACGAAGCGGCGCTTTTAGAAAAGTATGATCGTGAGTCACAAGTACGCTCTGCACTACAGCTAGGCAAGTGGGGCTGGATGATCACCCTCATGGGTGTATCACTGACGTGCTTTCATCTCTATACCGCTTATTTTGGTACGCTCCCGTCACAGCAGCAAGGCGCTGTCCACTTAGGGCTTGCCTTGGGGATGATCTTTATCTTATTCCCTGCAACGCGCGGTGCGGGCAGGCGTAATGGCGTGCCGTGGTACGACGTAATACTCGCCTTCGTAGCCACCTTTGCCGCCTACTATAAAATCCTGTTTTATGAAGAAGTCCTGCGTGCAAGGGTTACGGGCTATTCAGCCTTTGACCTAACAATTGCCGCACTCGGCGTGCTGTTTGTACTAGAAGCAACTCGCCGTACTGTTGGTATGCCAATTGTTGTCATGGCTACGTTGGCAATTCTCTATGCGCTGTTTGGCAACTTGATCCCCAGCCCTTTGCTTTCTCATCCGGGCTTCTCTCTTGAGCAGGTGTCTCCCTACTTATGGTTTAGGGAAAGCGGCGTTTTTGGCACGCCCCTGCAAATATCGGCGCGCTTTATCTTCTTGTTCTTGTTTTTCGGCGTTGTTCTGATGCATACCGGCGTCGGCCGATTCTTTAATGACTTAGCCTTTGCGTTAACCGGGCGCTTTACGGGTGGTGCCGGTAAAGCCGCCGTTATAGCAAGTTCGCTTCAGGGGATGATTTCGGGAAGCTCTATCGGCAACACCGTGGCTTCTGGCTCTTTCACCATTCCTATGATGAAAAATGCCCGCTTCAAGCCCGAAGTAGCAGGAGCAGTCGAAGCATCAGCCTCTACCGGCGGGCAGATCATGCCGCCCTTAATGGGTGCTGCGGCTTTTATCATGGTGGAGTACGTGGGCGTCTCTTACCGCGAAATCATGTTTTCGGCGCTGATTCCCGCCATTCTCTATTTTGCGGGTATTTTTATCGGGGTGCATTTCGAAGCCAAACGTCATCGCATTCTCGGCCTTCCTAAAGATCAATTGCCCAGCAAGCGTAAGCTGATACTGTCAAAAGGCTACATGCTGCTGCCTTTGCTGGTCATTATTACGACTATTAGCGTTGGCTTTACCGCTCAACGAGCAGCGCTACTGGGTATCGCATGTGCGTTCGCTGTCAGTTTGGCGCGCAAAGAAACACGCCCTTCGTTAAAAGATATATTGGTTATTTTTGAAAAAGGGGCGCGCGTGGCACTGCCAGTGATCGCAGCGGTCGCTTGCGCAGGCATTATCGCTGGCGTGGTAGGCATGACAGGCATGGGGTCAAAATTTGCTGCTGGCATTATTAGCTTAGCGGATGGCGTTTTGATACTTGCGCTGTTGTTCACGATGATTGCCTGTATTGTCTTGGGCATGGGGTTACCCACCACAGCAAACTATGTGGTCACTGCCACCATTGCCGCACCAGCACTGATTAATGAGTTCGGCCTTCCGCCAATGGCAGTGCATTTGTTTGTCTTTTATTTCGGCATCATCGCCGATATTACGCCTCCCGTGTGTTTAGCCGCGTTTGCGGGCGCAGGCATTGCACAAGCCAACCCCATGAAGACTGGCTTTACGGCGGTTAAATTGGCGATTGGTGCGTTTATTATTCCTTATGCCTTCATTTATAATCCTATGCTGGTATTAGTCGAACCTACGCTGCTGGGACTGTTAAGCGCGCTGTTCTTTTCACTCGTAGGGATTATGGGCGTCAGCAGCGCACTACTCGGTTACTTTGTACGTGATTCCTTCTTCGGGGAGCGTCTGGTACTGTTAGTCGCAGGGCTTGCCATGGTGGTTCCCGAGTTGCTAACCAGCGGCTTAGGCTTGCTTGCCATGGTGACAGTGGGCTGGCTTCAATCGCGCCGACCTGATAAATCCCAGGAGGCTGCAACGCTCGCCCAATGAGCCACTATAAAAACCTAGCTTCCCCCCGGCGCTTAGTCGCCGGGGCGGCTTTCAGGTCATCAGGAGCGCCAGGTTTGGCATCACGCAATCTTCCTTCTACGGCGGCTATGCAATGCTTTGAAGCAGCCGCACGCCATATGAGTTTTACTCGCGCAGCAGATGAGCTAAACCTCACCCAAAGTGCTGTCAGCAAACAAGTCGCGCACCTTGAAGCCACCTTGCAACACAAGCTATTTCGTCGCGTGCGACGCAGCCTGCTGCTAACCCCAGAAGGGGCCATTTTTTTAAGTGACGTACGCAAAGTGCTCACTCAAATTGAGATGTCGACGCAAGCGATAATGACCTACAGCGGTAATAGCGAGGTTCTTAAAATCGCCACCTTACCTAGCTTCGGTAGCCGCTGGTTGGCCAATAAGTTGCCCACCTTTCTAGCCGCCAATCCAGGCATTAGTTTGGAGTTTCATGACCGCGTAAAAGATTTCGATCTTGAGCAGCAAGATATCGATATTGCTCTGTTTTATGGCCATGGCAGTTGGCCAAGCCTTGCTTGTCATAAGCTTGTTGATGAGGATATGGTCGCGGTTGCTTCCCCTGAATTACTCGCTCGGCACCCCATCCAGTCAGTGGATGACTTAACACAACTACCGCTACTTCACCTCTCGACACGCCCTGACGCATGGCACCATTGGTTTGCAAACCAAGAGATCATCACTGACCGTAGCTATCATGGCACCCGCTTCGAGACCTTTCCTATGCTGGTGCGAACGGCAATGGCAGGCGGTGGGGTTGCACTGGTTCCTCACTTTACCGTCGATGAAGAGTTGGAAGGTGGCCGACTGACAGTCGCTTGGCCATATCGGCTGCTCAGTGAGAGTGCTTATTACCTTGTTTACCCTGAACACTTGGGGGAACTCGCCAAAGTGCGACGCTTTGTAGAGCATATTACCCAGTTCAGTGATTGATACTGGCACAATACTACGCACTGCTATGTTATAGCTAAACAACTAACAATTGCTTTGTGCCAAACAATTACCTCATTTAACCCCTATTAAAAGCTTAACGCTATTAATATGTTTATATATTCATACGCTTGAGATTTTATAACAGCATTGATAACTACCGGGCAGAAGCACCAAAGAAGAGAACATCTTCTTACGTCACTCCTACCCGAGAGTACATCTTGATTTAGTCAATGGTGTCGACAAATTCGCTGAGATCCCGCACTCGACTCCTATCGATAGTCACGCCAAGTCCAGGTGAGTCGTCCAACACAATATGCGTTTCATCTCCCGGCATCTGGGCAACATCCTCCCCAATCATGGCAGGTCCCACCAAGTCATTCGCAATAATATTGGGATGCGCCAGCGCTAGGTGGGCACCCGCGAGCGTCGCGATCGAGGACTCCACCATAGAGCCGATCTGGCAGGGTATATCCGCCGCCATTCCGACCTCTGCCATCGCCATAGCAGGACGTAAGCCGGAGGATTTCATTAACTTGATGTTCACCATGTCAGCAGCGTTTAGTTGAATCACCTCCAGCATTTCTTTAACACCATGAATAGGCTCATCAGCCATAATCATGGCATCAGTTGACTGCGTCACACGGGCCATGGCGGTGAGATTCTCCATAGCGACGGGTTGCTCAAACCAATCCACTTGATAGGGCGCTGCATGCCGAATGACCTGAAGTGCTTGCTTTGCACTCCACCCTTGATTGGCATCCACGCGCAACGCAATCGATCGATCTAGTGCTTCTCTAACCCGCGCAATCCGCTCAACATCATGTTCCGGCGTATCTCCCAGTTTGATTTTGATCGACTGATAACCGCGCCGAGCAGCCTCTTTCGCCTGACGCGCCATCTCCTCCGGCGCTAACATGCTGATAACGTATGGAAGTTCCAATCTAGTATGGCTACGCCCACCTAGCAGCGCATAAAGCGGCTTTCCGCACTCACGCGCCACCAGGTCGTGAAGCGCAATATCGAGAGCTGCTTTCGCCGAGGGGTTATGGCGAATTTTACGGTTGGCAGCATGATGGAATTGCGCAATATCACTGGCGTCGGCGCCCATTAGTAACGGCGCTAGCTCACGGGTTATGATTTCTCGTGCGCCAAGATACGTTTCTCCCGACACATGCTGATCTACCACGGCCTCACCCCAGCCAATCTGGCCAGAAGCAGTCTCGATGCTGACAATCAGGCTGGCGATATCGTGATAAGTGTCATAGGCAATCTTAAATGGTTGTTTAAGCGGAAGACGCACACCATAGACCGTGATTTTGTTAATACGCATTATTGATGCCTTATTTATGTCCAGGAAAAGATCTGAGCCAGCGCAATCATCAGACTTGCCATACCCAGTTGAAGAATCGCTAATGGAAGTATCCATTTGATCCACTTACTCCACGACACACCTGCCACCGCAAGCCCTGCCATGAAATATCCCGACGTTGGGGTAAGAATATTGGAAATGCCATCACCAAACTGAAACGCGAGGACAGCCGTCTGACGGGTGACTCCCACAAGATCCGCAAGAGGCACCATCAAAGGCATGGTCAGTGCTGCTTGACCACTGCCAGAAGGGACTAAGAAGTTCAGGACAAGTTGAACAAAAAACATACATACCGCAGTAACCACCGCGGGCATTCCGCTCAGCAGCCCTTCGAGATGATAAAGAATCGTATCCAGGATTTCCCCATTTCTCAGAATCACCAGGATGCCAAAGGCAAAGCCCACTACCAGTGCCCCCATCGCAATTTCCTGAATGCCTTCAACAAAGTGGTCGGCAATTTTATTCGGGTTCATACGCGCAAATGCACCGATTAAAATAGCCATCAAGAGAAAGGCGCCAGACATCTCACCGATATACCAGCCGTGACGTATCACGCCATAGGCAATAACAAGAATGGTGCCTACGAAAGCAGCGAGGACGAGTTTATCGGCAGCCGATAATGCACCTGGGTCTTCATTGGCTTGTGGTTTACCAAATTGGCGGCGGTCATTATTAAAGACAAGGCTCGCTTCGGGATGCGCTTTCACTTTGGCCGCATAGCGAGTGACGAAAGCAATACTGATACTGACGAATATTAGCCAGTAACAGGCCCGCAGAGTCATTCCAGAAAACATCGGGAGCTCAGCGATATCCTGGGCAACGCCAACGGTAAAAGGATTCATAAACGCTGCAGAGAAACCGGCACCAGCACCTACCAAAGGTACCGCTGCGGCCGTAATAGAGTCATACCCCAGCATACGCAGCAGCGGTGCAAGGATAATGATAAAAGCAATTGTTTCCTCTGCGAGCCCGAAGGTTGCTCCTCCCATCGCAAATAAAAGCATCAGTAAAGGGATAAGAATGAGATCACGCCCAGTAAGCGCATTACTGATACTGGCAACGACTTTTTGTAGTACCCCGGTTGCTTTCAGCACGCCAAACGCGCCGCCTGAGATAAAAATAAAGAAGATAATGCTACTGCCTTCACCCATCCCTTCAAAGACCGCCATGAACGGACTTAACCAGCCAGCTTCTTGCGCTTCCACCGCCGCATAACTGTCTGGCACTACAACCGTACGCCCTTGCTCATTGGCTATACGCTCATAACTACCCGCCTGAAGAAAGTGGGTTGATAAAGCAGCGAGACAGATAAAGCTAAACAACACGACAAAAATATGCGGGAAGCGAAATGTTGGTCGTGAACTCTTCTCGTGTGTCATTGTTTTTTCGAGAGACGTCATGGGGTATCCCCAGTTTATTGATGGTTATCGAGAAACTGCATTGCCACACTTGTCAGGAAGTCGCTTCCAATCGACAGAATGGCATCGTTAAAGTCATAGTCAGGCTGGTGAAGTTTTGGTGTTTGTGGCCCTGAACCATTGCCAATCCATGCATAGGCACCTGGAACATGGGTAAGAAAAGCCCCCATATCATCAGCTCCCATGCTGACTGGGTGCTCTACCAGCTGTTCATGCCCCCAACGCTGCACCACCACATCGCGGCACAGCTGGGCACAACCGCGGTCATTGGCAACCGCTGGTGTTGAAGGAACGTAGTCGAGTGTGACGTCGCACCCTGTTGCCTTGGAAACCCCTTCCGCCACGTCGCTAATTCGCCTCTCCAGACGTTTGCGTAGCTCAGGTTTAAAGCAGCGCGCGGTACCCGTCAGCCGAGCAGTCGCCGGAATAATATTGCTAGCATGGCCACTTTGCAGGCTACCCAGACTGATAACAGCGATGTCTTGGGGGTCAATATTACGACTGACAATCTGTTGAATAGCGGTTGTAAATAGGCTGGCCGCGACGATGGGGTCTGTTGTGAGATGAGGCATCGCCCCATGTCCACCGGTGGAGTGGAACGTCACCTCAAAGTCGTCGCTTGATGCCATATGAGGGACGTCATGGATAACAAAACGCCCGGCCTCTACACCTGGCCAATTGTGTAGTCCAAATATCGCATCAAGCGAGAATTTCTCCTGAAGCCCCTCCGCAAGCATCGCTTCAGCACCAGTACCAATTTCCTCGGCGGGTTGAAAAATCAACACGACATTTCCCCGCGCCGGGCGCTGGTTAACCAACTGTGCAGCAGCAGCCATCAACATTGCCGTATGGCCGTCATGCCCACATGCATGCATTACATTTGACTGGCTGGAACGATGCGAAAACTGATTAGCCTCCTCGAGTGGCAGAGCATCGAAATCGGCTCGAAGCCCAACGATTGCCCCCGTGCTGGCGCCTTTAATGACGCCGACCACACCGTGGCCGCCTATCTTCTCATGCACCTCATCTACCCCCAAGCCACGTAGCATCATTGCAATACGCTCAGCGGTTATAGACTCCTGGCCAGATAACTCTGGGTGCTGGTGGAGTTCCCGACGAAACGTGATCATTTTCTCAAGCTCAATGGCTGATAACGTCATGAGAGGTAAAACCTTGTTGTAAAGTGGTAAGCCTGGGAGAAGTGCGCCATCTGGCGTCCGCAGGAACGCATACTTGTGCAACATGAGTCGCGTACGCCGTTATGCGCTTAACCAGATTGGTTTTGAGTATGTTGTAACGCTTAGTGCGAATAAAATACTTCTTCCCGATAGCGTCATACCTTTATGAGATGAGACTTTAGTTGTATTTTCTGTATGAAATGAGACGCGCATCGTGGCGTCTCCGGGAGCGGACATGGACACAAAAAAACTAAGGTACTTCCTGGCGGTGGTCGAAGCGGGTTCGATATCATCTGCAGCCAAGCAGATACCGATCGCTCAGCCCGCCTTGACGCGACAGATACATCAGCTTGAAGCCGATATCGGGGCAATCCTGTTTTATCGTGACCGCAAAGGGGTATCTTTGACCCAAGCGGGGCATTACCTATATGCCAATGGGCAGCGCCTACTGTCAGAACTCGAAAGTGTCGCGAAGAAAACACGCGATATTGCCAATGGTTACCGTGAAAGTCTCTCGCTCGGGATTAGCACCATACATCCCTATATTCCCAGCATCACAGCACTCATCAGCAGATTTCGCTCACGCTACCCCTCAACACAGTTAACGCTAGAATCAATGTTGTCAGGCCCCCAGGCAGAGGCGATTCTGGCGGGTCGGCTCGATGCCGGCATTCTCTTCATTGAACGAGAAGATGAGCCACGGCTAGACTACTATCCGTTAGCCAGCTTTCGTATGGCGGTCTTCACCAGTCGATGCCACCCTCTCATAGCGACTACCCCGACCTCGCTTAAGGATTTTCACGACGCGCCATTCATTCGGTTTAGCCGAACCTCAACGCCGGGCAGCTTCGACCGGCTAGATAGATGCTTTCAGAAGGTAGGCTTCGAACCCAATACTGTTCAGGAATGTCGCGATGACATCACTATTCGCAGTTTGGTTGCTACGGGAATGGGGTATGCGATTATGCCCAGCATCATGGCACTCGGGGACGAAGACATTGTCGCCTATGAATTAGACGACTTGCCAATAGCCACGGATCTCATGCTTGCTTGGCAAAAGGGCCGCCAGCCAGCGGCAGTAAAAACACTATGCCAGCTCGCCGAAGAATCACATTGATTTCATCATTAACGACAAAAAAGATTATATCTAATGACAAAAGTTGCGATATTTGTTGATATCCAAAACGTCTATTACACCGTGCGGGAAGCGTATGGTAAGAACTTTGATTACAACAAATTTTGGGCACAAGTAACCGCTGACAGAGACGTTGTGGCGTAAGCGTTCATCCTACGACGTAGTTGACTTACTTCACGTTGCGGAGAGGCCTTAACAACT
>NZ_JABUZE010000138.1:0-571 GCF_014897805.1 Halomonas sp. 3F2F | reverse complement strand
AGCTCATCCGACGGGCCCGGCCATTTAAATTTTTCCTCGGCCAGAGACTTGTAGTAAAGCACAAAGCCGTTGTCTTCCCACATCAGACACTTAATCTTGTTGCGCTGCCGGTTGGTGAACGCATAAAGCGCGCCGGAGAACGGGCTGTGCCCCAGCTCCTGCTCGACAATCAGCGCCAGCCCATTGGCCTGCTTGCGGAAATCGACAGGCTGTCGATACAGGTATATCTCCGGCAGGTCCCAGGAGGGGCGCAGATAGCGGTGGCGCATTACAGTTGCCTCAGCACGGCACCGAGCAACTCCACATTGCCAGCGTGCAGGCCGGTGATCGAGACGCCGCCGGGCAATGACACCGTTAATCCTTCTGACGACTCCGGACCAGGCACTGCCGATACCTTGGCAAACCCAGGCGACGACACGGGTTGCTCCGGAACCGCTGTCTCCGGTTCGGCCAGCTTTTTGCGCCAGTAAACAAAGCGGCAATAAGTCAGTGATTGCTGCTGGCAGTAGGCCATGCCGGACAAACCCGACGCCTGCCAGTCCTCGATATGCTGCTGCCAGAGACGTTTGCG
>NZ_JABUZE010000143.1:0-2698 GCF_014897805.1 Halomonas sp. 3F2F | reverse complement strand
CTTTCAGCCGCTTTCTTTTATACCCTGTGAGAAATCCGGGCTAGATACTTGATTTATTTAGTGTGAGGAAGGAAAGCGCGAGGCGCGCAGCGCCTCTTGGTTGAAATGCTATATTTACTGCATTAGAAGCCAGTCTTTAGTTGCTTTTTTGCTTAATAAAAGATGAAAGTCAGCTATCTAAGCTAGTGGCTGGGTGCATGCTAGACATGAGCTCACTGAGTACCGAAAGTGCGTAAGCGCCACTAAATCAACACACTTGACCTATCTGTGTTCTGTTACTTTTTTTCGACGGGCGCCAAGTTCACGTTCCAGGGCAGCAGCCTTTCCAGTGCCTCCAGCGTATCAGCGGCAGCGATGCGCTCTAGCACGTGGTGGATATAGGAAGCAGGCTCCACGCCATTGGCTTTTGCTGTTTCGATGAGCGAGTAACAGGTGGCACTGGCGTGCGCTCCGCGGGAGGTATCCGCGAACAGCCAAGCTCTTCGGCCAACGGCAAACGGGCGGATGACGTTTTCTGCCAGAACGTTACTGATGTGCAGGTCGCCGCGCGCACAATAGCCGATGAGGAAGTCCCATTGGTTCAGCGTATATTCCATCGCCTGACGCGTCAGGCTGCCTTTTATCACACGGGTGACATTGGCTTCTAGCCAGGCCTTGAAGGCCTCAAGGCGCGGAAGGCTCAGTTCCTGGCGGACACGGTAGCGCTCTGCTTCGTTGAGGTTCTTGATCTGCCGTTCGATGGCGTAGAGTTTGTTGATATGGCTAAGCCCTACCTCAGCCTTGGCCGGCGTGGCGCTCTTGCCTTTCGCTTTAACCTTGGCTGCCTTAGACGCTTCCACGAACTTGCGTCGCGCATGGTCCCAACAACCAATGCGGGTAATGCCGTTGGCACGGCATACCTGGCCGTAACCGGCGTAGCCATCGGCTTGCAGGATCCCCGCGAAGTCGTCGAGTAGACGCACCGGCACGCTGCCGCCGCGGGACGGGTCGTAGGCAAAGAGCACCGACGGTTGATCCGGCGGGCCACCTCGGGTGACCCACATCCATTTATCTGACTGAGCGGTCTTGCCGTCTTCCTTGAGCACTTGCAGCCGCGTTTCATCGGCTTGAAGATACGCGCTGCTGTTTTGCACTTCGCGCATCAGCGTGATCAAGGGCGTGAAGACGTCATTCAGGCGGATGATCCAGTTGGCCATCTGCGTGCGGCTAACGGCGTGACCTAACCGCTTGAACATGCCTTCCAAGCGGTACAATGGTAAACCGTCGGCGTACTTGGACGTGATTACATACGCCAGCAGTGACGTCGACGCCGTGCACTTGCCTAGCGGATGAACCGGACGCTCCGCCACGAGGAGATGGTCGTTGCCTTCAAGCGGGAACACCGCTTTTTCCTGCCAGTATTCGAGGACTTTCAGCTGAGCGGGAATGAAATGGAGCTCTTCTTTTACCTTGGCGAAGAAGGTCTTGGTCGCCCCGACTTTTTCTTCTTCGCTGAGCGTAAGCTCAATACGCTCACGAACCAGGGTGTCGGAGAAGCCACGTTGACGACGCTGACATGAGGGACGCGGCGCGTCTTGCGCTTCGACATCGTCCGGCACCTGATCGCGTAGCGCCTCGATGTCAGCTTCCAGCTCAGTCTCATCGAACAAGTGGGCCTGATGGGCAGACTTTTCACTGCGCGCGGCGAACTGCTGAATGCGCTGCAAACGCAGCTTCTCTTCGAGCAATTGAATATAGAGATTACGCTGCTGTAACGCTGTCTGTTGGGCCGCCACCTGTTGCTGAAGCCCCGCCACAAGCTCCCTTACCTCAGCGGCTGAGAGGCCACTGAGATCAGGCATTTGGGGAGGGGCTTCAGCGTGTTTTTTCATGCGTCGATGGTAGCAAAATCGACCTGTTAAAGCACTAAAAATCAGAGCTTTATGGCCTACCCGACGCTGTCGTAATGCAGGGTTTTATGGCCGTGCATCAGGGTAATATCGTAGCCATCCAACAGCCAGTTGATCTGCTCGCCGGTCAGCGCCATGATGTCATCCGAGGGGCCGGGCCACTTGAAGCGCTCCTCGGCCAGTGCCTTGTAATAAAGCACGAAGCCATTGTCTTCCCACATCAGGCACTTGATCTTGTCCCGCTGTCGGTTGGTAAAAGCATACAACGCCCCGCTAAAGGGGTTGTGTCCCAGCTCTTGCTCCACCAATAGCGCCAGGCCGTTGGCTTGCTTGCGAAAATCAACCGGTGCGCGGTACAGGTAGATCTCGGGCATTTCCCACGCGGGGCGTAAATAGCGCGGCCGTTTCACAGTTGCCTCAGGATGTCGCCCAGTAACGCCACATTGCCCGCGTGCAACCCCGTGACCGTGATGCCACCGGGCAGTGAGACTGCAAGCCCCGTGGAATCTATTTCGTTTGCGATGACGGTATTGGGATACGCGACGGTGGCAAAACCGGCGACCGGCTCTTTTGTTGACGATGCGCTGGCCAAGAGCTTTTGACGCCAGTAAGCAAACTGATGGTACGTTAGCGCTTGTTGCTTGCAAAACGCCATGCCGGACAAGCCAGAGGTTTGCCATTCGGTTACTTGTTGCTGCCAATATTGCTCACGTTCTTGATGCGTCATGACACCACCTCACAAAAATCTGATGGCATCAGTGTGAGGGGGTAAAAGCGAGAGCGGTAGATGTCGATTTATTGGCGCTTAC
>NZ_JABUZE010000136.1:0-1349 GCF_014897805.1 Halomonas sp. 3F2F | reverse complement strand
GGCTCTTCGACGTTGGGTGTGGAATTCGCCCCCTGAGCTGGGCCAGAATATGACCTCCACAGCGGCAGGAGGTATGACATGGACGGCACCCAGATTCTAACACTCGGCCTGGGCTTGGAAGCGCCCTGGATCCTCAAGAACCAGTACCTGGATACCGCCGTGTCGCCCCACCGCCTGGACCTCTATGTCGAGGCGGAGCGAGGCAGTCTCTATCCCTGCCCAGAATGTGGTAAGGCCTGCCAAGCTCATGACTTTGCCGACAAAACCTGGCGGCATCTGAACTTCTTTCAGCATCACTGTTACCTGCATGCTCGCGTGCCGCGCACGAAGTGTCCTGACCATGGCGTCAAGCGCATAGAGGTGCCCTGGGCCCGGCCGGGCAGCGACTTTACCCTGCTGTTCGAGCAAGCGGCCATGTCACTGGTCAAGGAGATGCCGGTACTGGCCGTCTCCCGCCAGTTGGAGATTTCCGACAAACGACTATGGCGCATCGTGCACCACTACGTTGGCCGCATGTTGGGGGAACTGGATCTGTCCAAGGTGGTGACGGTCGGCGTGGACGAAACCGCCTCCCGGCGCGGTCATCGCTATGTCACGGTGTTCCTCGACATGCAGCGCAAGCGGGAACCGGTTATCTTTGCCGTCCCAGGCTGCGGCAAGGATGCCATCCAGGCTTTCAGCGCCTTCCTGGCGGCCCATGGCGGCGACCCGAATAATGTGGTCGAGGTCGTCTGCGATATGTCGCCAGCCTTCCTTAGCGGCGTGACCGAGCACCTTCCCAAGGCCGAGGTAACGGTCGACTGGTTCCATATCGTACAGACCTTCACCAAGCGGCTGGACGAGGTACGCAAGAAAGAGCGCCGGGAGCAGGGGCACCCCAAGTCGCTGCGCTGGGCCCTGCTGAAGAACCTGGATAACAAGAACCTGACACCCAAACAGCTTTCGGCGCTCCAGGAGTTGGTGGCCGATCAGAGCGCCACGGCCGATGCCTGGGTGATCAAGGAGAAGCTACGCTGGATCCAGAAGGCTCCGACGCCCAGAGCGGCTCGGTGGCGCATCACGAACTACCTCAAGGTCATGCAGGCGGCGGTGTCTGAAAAGTCACTGCTGAAGCCGATGGGGAAAGCCCTGGCGACGCTTGAGCGGCACGCCGACGCGGTGGTCAGACGCTGGCTCTCGGGACTGACGAACGCAAGACTGGAAGGAATGAATGGTCTGTTCCAAGCGGCTCGGTCACGAGCACGTGGCTACCGGAACGAGGCCAACTTTATCGCCATGATCTACCTGATTGGCAGCCCGGTGGGCCGCCTATTCGATCAGGCCAAATCCACGTGAAGTGACGAAGAACC
>NZ_JABUZE010000015.1:0-4763 GCF_014897805.1 Halomonas sp. 3F2F | reverse complement strand
TGGGGGTTAGTTTCAGGATCAGTGGCACTACGCTGACGCCTCGCTCTGCTCGTTGTCGGACACCGCATCTCACGGATCAAAGATCCGTTTCGCTACGGATGTCAGGAGTGATAATGTGCTAATCTTTCATTTGTACTTAAACACAAACACACATAGGTAACTGCATGAGCAACGCCGGTGACCAGCTTAGATTGGCGATACAGGAATCACAGGGGAAGGCAGGCAAAGGGGATAAGCGTGTGCCAGTGGAAGTGCCACCAGATATTCATGCAGCGTTGAAATCACTAGCTGCGCGGGAAGGCACCACCATGAGGGCTCTCTCACTGGAGGGGCTAGCTCACATCTTTGATAAATACGACCGCTAAACCCCGCCCTGACGGGCTGTTATCTGATATGGCTTCGAGTGCAACTTAAGAACGATTCTCACAGCCCATATGCGCTACGCTGTGTGCTGTTTGTCATGATTAAGGCCTGTCTATGTACCTCAAATATGTTCTTTCCTGCCTAGCGCTAGGCAGCATTGCTGCCAATATCAGCGCTTGTGCCAGTACAGGCGTCGACTCAGAGCCACGCCTGTATTTCAAATCCCATGCTAATGAGTTTGAAATAACCCCAAATTGTTTACGCAGCGTTTCAATGAGCGAAGATGGAGATGGGCGAGACTTCATCACTGTGGACTTTATTCGATCAGAAGGTTGCTATGGCAAGCTCGATACCTGGGTGCGAGGGAACATTGGGGAGGATGTGAGATTGATCTTCAATGGGGAAACTGTATCTGGGCCGAGTCTAGTTGCAGGGCCCTTAGCGGCTGACAACGTTTGGATAGGGTCTGAAAATAGCGATCTTTTATCAGATGTTTACAAGCATCTGTCCCTATCTAGATAGCTTAGGCCAGACTTCAACCGTACATGCTCAACACGCTCCGCGACTTTTGCAGCCATTTGTTCTGCTGTAGCCCTGGGGAGCATGATCCAGTCCCGGGCTAACAGCCAATCTAACGCTGCCTGAAAAGGGTCTTTATCTGCTTGTGCAAAGGCATATTCCTTCGCACCCATGTAAAGAATTTCCTGCTCGTAAGGGTTCACAGCTTTCCTAGCCTCTTCCGGTTGTAGTAAGTGCGGCGGGAAACACCTAAAACGGCCCATGGTTGGCTTTCAGCTTCTGACCCTTGCCGACGGGCCTTGCCAGACGCAATGCCTCCCTTGCGTCCATTCCGAGCTTGCCACTGGCTAAATCCTTCCTGGCTGAAATGCTTGTGGGTGTACCGGGCAACGCTCTTGGCCGTCGCTTTCACTTCGCTAGCCGGCAATTTTCCAGCCTTGGTGCCCGAAAACTCGGATATGTTATAGCCCTCAGCACGACTTAGGCATGCTTCAAGCCATCGTCCGTACTCCGGCCACCCCTGCCGAATGGCTCGATAAGCCCACGTCCGGAGGTATTCAAACAAGTTGCAGTTCCGGCCTAGCCCGTAGGCCGGAAGCCGCTTACGGCGGTCTGCGTAGGGGGAGAGATCAAGCCAGCTATCAAGGTCGCCCAACTCGTACAACCGCGGCTCCCACTCAGTAACACGCCAATGGGGGTGTAAAGGGTTTTTGCAGATCAGGCCCGCATAGTCCTCATCGGCCCCCAACACAGCTCGTAGCGCGCAATCTACGGCGGCGGCGTACCGCAACGGCGCAGATTTCGCGTCTGGTGCCGTTCTAACAGGCACATCGAGGCCATAGATCAGGTGAGCATGCCCATTTTGTGGATTTTGGGCCACGATCGTTGGCGGCGGGGCACCAAGATCATTCCAATCAAGCGCCGCTAGCTCACGGTCTACGTCATAGACCAGCCAGTAACGGCGGTGCGGTTGATTTGGCTGTATGTACCGCGCAGAGAGGGCCCGCTGCACATCACGAATGAGCAACCCATGGCGAGGATTGTCGGTATGGTATGGCTTCCGAGGGAGCCGCTGGCGAAAAAGCACCAGATTTGTTGGGCTTGGGCCTTGGCAGGCCAGTGCTGGTTGGGTCACAATATCCTCACTTACTGCACCCTCGTTCCCGTCATGCCGCCAAGCTAATCCGGGTTCGGGGGTGTTTCCTTTTGGGCACTCTGCTGAGTGCTATTCCTTTGTTTTTACTCTTAAGAACCGCCGCCGTCCAGCCTCAGCGGTAGACTTCCTTCCGATGCCCGATGCGAACAACGAGCACGCACACACGATCATTTTCGATCTGTGCAACCAACCGATAATCACCGACGCGGTACCGCCACAGTTCGCCCATATTGCCTTGCAGAGGCTTCCCAAGCTGCCTGGGGTCTTCCAGCGGCTGTACGCGCTCTCTCAGGTAATTACGGATGCGTTTAGCCTCTGTGTGGCCTATTTTTTTCAGTTGCTTAGCCGCCGTATCCGTCAGCTCAATTTGCCAGACCAAGCTCACGCTCCACATCGTCCAGTGAGTGAGTAACCTCATCTCCGCTGCGCAGTCGTTCCAGGGTCTGTTCAGCCAGATAAATGTCCTCAAGGTCTTCCAGATGTTCGAGGATCGCTTCTCGTGCGTAATAGGTCTTTGTGCGTCCAGTAGCCTTGGCAAGGGCTTCTAGGCGCATCTCAATTTCGCTGGGCAGTCGAATGGCCAACATGGCAGGTCTCTCCAAACATTGATATACACGTATAGCATATGCCTATTTTAGATCTATCACTAGCGTCATATGCCAAAACCATGGCCCCGCTGCCGGGATTTCACCCTCTCCGATTCCCGTCCTCTGGCGTCCAACGCTTCACGCTCGCGCTCAACCCCTCGACCTGCTGAGCCAAGCGCAACACCTGCCCGCTCAATTGTTCTGTCCTGCTGTCTCTCGCTTCGCTCAAGGCCGCCACCTGCCCGCTTAAGCGCTTCACCTGCTCGCTCAGGGCCCGGTTGTCCCGGCTGGTTGCCTCGAACATGGTTTGCAAGCTCTCGTAAGCGCTCTCCCACGCCTTTTGCTGCCTTTCGTAGTCGCTCTGTAGTTGCTCGAAGGCGCGCAATAGCTCGCGTTCCAAGTTGGTCATCTAGTACCCCTTCAGGATTCGATATTGGCCATTCTCGCCGAACGCGTCCGGCTTCTCCCCGAGACTGTCCGGGTGGATCTCGGCGCACAGCCTCCTGCTGTCCCCGCATGTCGTCAGGTTGATATCCCCTCCCTGTTCGCTCAAACGGCTTATCGTGGCGTTCTGCTGGCTGATCGTGTCGACCTGGTTCTTGATGTGCCAGCCCAACGCCCAGATGGCCCCCGCGCTCAGTAGCAACGTCACGATCACGGGAATGGCTACCGCCATCCAGCTCCTGAGCGCGATCCGCTCTAAATTCTGCGACTGGGCGCGGATGGCGTTTTTGGTTCTCTGCTCGCTTTCGCTCAACGCCGACAGTAAGGCGCTCTCGTGCTTCTCGAAGGCGCTCACTACGGCCTTCTCGGTACTCGCGGCCCGCTCTTTCGATCTCTCCTCGAAGGCTGTCGCCAACTTCGAAATCTCGCTCATACAGCTTTCCTCGCAGTCGCATAGGCTTGCCGCCTTCCGGGTCGGCAATGCTGATGCTGGTCTTGGTTTGGCGCGTCACTTCAAAACCTGCCCCCTCAAGGGCCGCCACCACTTCGGCGCGGTTTGTCACCTCGCCTTTTTCAGCCAACGCCAAAAGCCCATCAGTAACCTGGCGTTGTGCTTTTTCCTTGTCTCGCGGCAGGTTAGCGGGGTACGTAAGGGCCCTCTGGTTGGCAGGGTCGCTAGGGTCATGCAGGTTGTATTTGGCGTTCGTTAGGGTCTTCCAAGCATCAACTCGGGGACGGTCGGCGCGGTCGTAGTAGGGCTGTAATCGCCTCCCAGTAGTCAGCTCGGTATTCGGGATGACGAAATTCAGCTCCAAGCGGTCTTTATCCCGGTGCTCAACCCACAGGCAGTCGTATTGGTCAGCATCGAGGCCGGGCATCAGGGCCCTCTCAAAGGTGTCCATGATTTGACGCTTATGGGCATCGGGAAGATCAGCCTCCGCAAACGACAGAACGCCGCTGGTGTAGGTCTTGGCATAGCTGCTGGCGTCGATCAGCTCCCTTGTTTGCTCGGGGTCGCCTCGCAGCGTTTCGGCACCTTCCCGGTCGCGGTCCTTGCCTAGCAGGTAATCGACCGGCCCAGAGCCACTACCAGCGCCTCTGGCGTGAAATTTCACTATCACCGGTACTGACCCCTTAGTTCGGACAGTTCGCGCTCTACGGCGCTCAGAGCGGCGATAACGGCTACTCTGTCCACTGCTCCCCATTCGCCGCTGTTCACTCGGCGGGCAATCTGGTTGATGTTGTTCCCGATTCCCGCCAGTTGGCGCAATAGCGCTGGGTCTACGGGGTCAGGGCCCTTTGACTGCCTCACCCAGTCACCATCAGGGTTTAGACACTGCTCGCGCATCCACTCGGCGAGCTGGGCCTTGGGGCAACGCCATTTCAACGTCTCATGCTCCTCGGCAGAGACCCGAACCTTGATGATCTTCTCGCGCTTCGGTTTGGCGTCAGCCATAGCCGCCTCCTTGGTTTTTCACATGGCCACCGCGCAGAGCGTGCCCGCTTCCAGCGGGTGCGATATGGGCGGTGGCTACGGGGGGTGTTGGGGGGCGGTAGCCCCCTGACCCAGCTCACAGAGGCCCAGACGAGCGAAGCGAGTCAAAGGGCCCTCTGTGTATGCTGGCTTATGTCTGTGGAATCGTCAACAGGTGGGGGTTAGTTTCAGGATCAGTGGCACTACGCTGACGCCTCGC
>NZ_JABUZE010000137.1:0-1933 GCF_014897805.1 Halomonas sp. 3F2F | reverse complement strand
TTTCGCCAAGTATTGGGGAGGGTCATACGTCGCCTTGGCCTGCACGACCCGGACTGTTTCCTGTTTGTGCTCAATGAGTCGCTCTTACGTCGCTATGCGCATCGTATTGATGACGACCTTCCCGATGAAAAGGCGATTGTCACCTTGGTGTCACCGACTTCGGCGCCTGCTGCACCCGGGTATGGCAATACCGCACCGGGAGCACCGTTGGATAACGTCACACGCTCTGGTGGCGAGACGGCGGAAGTGGACAATGAGGCGGTATCGGTGGCGTTTGGGGCATCGACCACGACGACAACCGCTGCGGCTGCAGCGAAGGCACAGTGGGAACACGACATGGCGTTTTCACAGCGATTTATAGAGCACTTGGCGACATTAAAAATATGACGATGGCATCGCCATACCAACGCGTTCGGTATGGTAATGCCATGTTGAAAATGTGATGTTTTACCAAAAAATAGCGATTTGCCTGCAATGCTAATCTTATGACACCCAATACATGCAGCACTGATTTATCAAATAGGGCGGAGTACTCTACCCAAGCGACTGCCTTGGGTGGAGATGGAAGGTGCGGCGTCCGTCAGGACGTCTTGTTTGCTTACAGGTAGATAGCTAATGTGTAAGGCATTACAGCCGGAGGTGCCTATAAATACTGTTTCTATCCGACATCTCAACATCCTGCGCTACATCGACACTGTCGAAGAAGAGTTCAACCTGAAGAGAGTGATGCGGAAATCGCGAAGCTGAATCAGTCAATGGACGACTATCTAAAGGAGCTAAGTTATGGTGCCTGATACCGGCAAGCCGCCACAGACTCGAGACCTCAGCCCCCAGCTGGTGGCGGATATCCGGGAACTGATTACCGCCGCCAGGCGGCAAGTGGTGCGCGCGGTCAATAGCTCGATGGTGAAGACCTACTGGCAGATTGGCCGGCTGATTGTCGAAAACGAGCAACAGGGCAGCACTCGCGCGGCATATGGCAAGCAGCAACTACAACGCCTTTCGCGGGAGCTAACAGAGGAATTCGGAAAGGGTTTTGATGTCACTAATCTGCGAAATATGCGCCGGTTCTACGAAGCCTTTCCAAATCGAGAGACAGTGTCTCCCGAATTGAGCTGGTCGCATTACAACCATCTGGCGCGCATCGAGAACCCCAGTGCTCGAACATGGTACCAGCAGGAAGCCATTCAGCATGGGTGGAGCGTTCGCGTATTGGAACGCCAGATTGGAAACTTCTATTATGAGCGCCTGCTCAGCAGTCAGGATCGAACAGCGGTGCAGCAGGAGGCCGAGAACCAGACGCGCCCGTTGGCTGAACACAGCGCTCGGCATTACCTACGTGATCCCTATATTTTAGATTTTATCGGCCTACCTGCCGAGCGCTACCTGGAAGCTGACCTTGAACGCGGCCTGATCGACAATCTGCAGGCATTCCTGCTGGAATTGGGCAAGGGCTTTGCCTTTGTCGCTCGGCAACAGCGCATCAGCACTGACGATCAGGATTTCTATATCGACCTAGTGTTCTACAACTTCAAGCTTAAGTGTTTCCTGCTGGTGGACCTCAAGCTGGGCAAGCTCACTCATCAAGATGTCGGCCAGATGGACAGCTACATCCGCATTTACGACCAACATCGCAAGGGTGATGACGACAACCCCACTATTGGCCTAATCCTGTGCAGCCAGAAGAGCGAGGCTGTAGTGAAATACTCGGTGCTCACCGACAGCGAACAGATGTTTGCCGCCAAGTATCTCCCTTATCTGCCCTCCGAAGAAGAGTTGCGTCGAGAACTGAAACGCGAGCGTAGCTTGGTACAGCAGCAAATTGAGCAGGCCGAAATGCCGAGAGAGAATAATGACGGGCCGAGTTAGTAGATGACATGCGATTTACCTGCTCACACAGGGCGTGGCCAAGTTGACAGCGCTACGGCGAGTT
>NZ_JABUZE010000133.1:0-989 GCF_014897805.1 Halomonas sp. 3F2F | reverse complement strand
CCCCCTCTGTCAGCCTAGTTGTCCGGTTGGCGATATCGCCTAAATCTAATCCAGAGGGAGCGGCATGGAGTCCTTGTGCCACGTTATTCCGCAGAGCGTAAATCAGCCGTCCTGAAGAAGTTGTTACCACCCCATAATCACAGTGTGGCATCGGTAGCGACAGAGGAAGGCATCTCTGACGCGACGCTGTATAGTTGGTTAAAACAGTGTCGAGTAAAAGGAGTGCCTGTGCCGGGTTACACCCCAGGCGACAGTGAATGGTCGCCCGACGCCAAGCTAGCCGTGGTCATCGAAACCGCCACCCTGTCAGAGGCAGAGCTTGGCGCTTACTGTCGCGAAAAAGGCCTTTATCCCGAGCAAATTCAGCAGTGGAAAGCGGCTTGCCTCGAAGGCGCTGGTCGGCAAGAAGACCAGGAAAAAGCGGCGCAAAAGCAGCGTAAAGAAGACCGTAAGACCATCAAGCAACTCAAAGCGGAAGTGCGGCGCAAAGACAAGGTAGTGGCTGAGACGACGTCGTTACTGGTGCTCTCAAAAAAGCTCGAAGCCTTGTACAGCGAAGATCACGACAGCGGCGAGGACGACTAACGCCGCTCGACGAACGTGCAAGGCTCATCGCGCTATTTGACGAAGCGGTTGTGGATGGCGCGTCTCGTTATAAAGCCGCTGAGATTATCAACGTGAATGAACGCACACTGAAACGTTGGCGATCTGAGTGTGGCGCTGTTGTTGAGGATCAGCGTCATCACGTGGTGCAAGGCAGGCAGCCGCATCAGCTAACGCATGAGGAAGAGCAAGCCATTTTGAACACTTGTCATCGTCCCGATTACCAGAGCTTGCCGCCGTCTCAAATCGTGCCTTTGCTGGCAGACAACGGCGTCTATCTGGCCTCCGAATCGTCGTTTTACCGGGTTTTGAAAAAGCATCACCAGCAGCACCCTCGTGGCCGTATGAAACCACGCCGTCCAGTGCCCGCGCCGACCAGTTTTACG
>NZ_JABUZE010000134.1:0-66649 GCF_014897805.1 Halomonas sp. 3F2F | reverse complement strand
GCTGAAAGCCGCATCATGGCGCGGGTTTTCATGCATTTTCCCTGTTGTTGTCTCAACCCTACTAGCCCTTACCCTCACCCCAATGATGGCTTCTAAGATTCTCAAGCCGGGCATGCATGATAGCCGGCTTAGCCAAGCCGTTCAGTGGCTGCTAACGGGCACCCAGCGTCGTTACCAGCGCGCATTAGAAATCGTACTCACATTAAAGTGGCTGGTCGTTGCCCTGTTTTTCTTGTTGATAGCCGCTACCGCCTGGCTGGCAACCGAGCTGCCCAATGAATACACCCCGCAAGAAGATCGTGGCAATTTCATTATCCTTGTCAACGGCCCAGAAGGCGCAACGTTTGACTATATGATGGACTATATGGATGAGATAGAGGCTAGATTGACGCCTTTTGTGGACAATGGTGAGCTTGAACGAATTGTGGTTCGTGCACCACGTGGCTTTGGTAATATCGAAAATTTCAACAGCGGTTTTATTATCGTCAACATGGCTGACTGGGGAAGCCGTCGTAGCGCTTGGGAAATCATGGCCGAGATTCGCCAGCAGCTACGAACACTGCCGGGTGTTCAGGCCTTTCCAGTGATGAGACAAGGTTTTGGACAGCGCACTCAAAAGCCTGTGCAATTCGTACTCGGGGGCGGCACTTACGAGGATTTAGCGCGTTGGCGGGATAGGTTGATTACTCATGTTCGTGAAAACAACCCACGTATTACCGCTATCGAAAGTAATTATGATGAGACCCAGCCCCAGTTACGCGTGGATATCAATTATGAGCGCGCTGCCGCACTGGGCGTCACGGTTACAGAGATAGGTCGGACGCTGGAAGTGCTGCTCGGTGGGCGTAACGTCACGCGCTATGTAGATGACGGGGAAGAGTACGATGTCATCCTTGAAGGTGACCGCAGCGGTCAAAACAGTCCTGCTGCGCTAAACAATATTCAAGTCCGCTCAGTACGTTCAGGCGAGCTGATTCCGCTAGCCAGCCTGGTAACGCTCTCTGACTTCGCGGGTGCTAGCACGTTGAACCGCTTTGATCGCGTTCGCGCCATTACGATTGAAGCCAATCTAGCCGATGGTTATCCCCTTGGTGAAGCATTGGAATACTTACAACAAGCCGCCGACAATGTATTGCCTGAAGAGGTACAAACGAACCTTGCCGGGCCTTCTCGCGATTTTCAACAGGCCAGTGGCGCTACCATGTTCTTATTAGTGCTCGGTGCCGTGGTGGTTTACTTAGTACTTGCGGCCCAATTTGAAAGCTTAATTCACCCGTTTGTTATCATGCTGACCGTCCCGCTAGCCATGATTGGCGCCCTGCTTGCTCTGCTGCTTAGCGGACAATCACTCAATATCTATAGCCAAGTAGGCTTAGTACTGTTGATTGGCCTTGCCGCTAAAAATGGCATTCTGATTGTTGAGTTTGCCAACCAGCTACGCGATGAGGGCCAAGCGTTTCGCTCTGCCTTGATTGAAGCGTCGGTAACACGCCTGCGACCGATTCTAATGACTGCGGTCACTACGATGGCGGGTGCGATACCGCTGATACTATCAAGCGGCCCGGGTGCGGAATCACGGCTGGTTATTGGCACTGTCATTATGGCGGGTGTTGGCTCTGCGACCGTATTTACGCTGTTTGTCGTCCCGGTAGCCTACGATCTGCTTGCACGATACTCAGGCTCGCCTGGGGCCGTTAAACGCCAATTAGAAGAAGAGATAGCCAGCGCTCCTATCGCTCATCATACGCCGCTTAATACCCCCGAGCGCTAACATGAGCCATTGCGAAAGGTCATATAACGGCCTTCGCACTAAGCAAAAGGCGCCACACAGGCGCCTTTTGTTTTAGGTCATGAAGATGCTAACTGCCGTCTTATTCACAGTTACCAATACGCTCGCCTTCAATCACTGTATTCATGGTCAGCTCACCCATCGGCGATTGAGTGAATATATCCACGTTGCCTTCGATCTGCTCACCCATAAAACGCATTTCGCCATCGATAGTCGCTTCACCGCCATCGGCACGGCAAATCATGCTGTAGGAAAGGCCATCGGCATTCATATCCTGGCTGAGCAGCTCGCAACCCTCTTCTTCTTCAATGAAGCCAAACTCAGCGCTATCCAGCTCTTCTTGAGTGATGCACTGACGTTCGGTTTCCGTTTGATCGGGGATTTGCATGTCACCACTCATGCTGGTCACGCTGACAAACTCCCACTCGCCAGGCGTGACGTTAGGGGTTTCTGCCTGGGCGACCATCGGGAAGGCCAAAAAGGCCGCTACTGCCATGTGTCGTATCATCATCGCACTCATCTCTAGGTGGCTTTAAGGAATACGTTATTATCCTACCTGATTCATTACTTACATGTCCTACCGGACAAGGTCACTGCTACACTATTATCTTCAGAGTTACTCATTTTCAGGGCTTTTCGATAAAAGGGCGCTAGCGATCACATTAAGGGGAAATAGCCATGCAGGATGACGCGCTAGTAAATTATGATTTTTACTGCCCCTACTGCGATACACCACTCACGTTTCTTATCGACACCTCTCAAGGTAGCCACGATACCTGGGAGGATTGCCACCAGTGCTGTGCGCCGATTCAATTACACATCATTGTCTCGCTAATAACCGGTGAGCTAGAAGCAGTGCTCACCGGGCGAGACGACGATGTGCTTTAGCGCCCGTCGCTAAGCACTCTCGGCTTGTCGCAGTAGTGCTTTTCGTTTTGCTTCACCCCGACGCATGAAGAACCACGCCAATAGCGTCGTGAGCGATACCGCCAGAATAATCAGCGTAGCCAGCGCATTGATCTTAGGCGACACCCCCATCCGCACCGACGAAAACACCACCATTGGCAGCGTGTTGGCACCCGGGCCAGAGACAAAACTGGCAATAACCAAGTCATCTAGTGACAGCGTGAATGCCAGCAACCACCCCGCTGCTAAGGCAGGCGAAATAACAGGCAGCGTAATAAAGAAGAAGGTCTTCACCGGTGGCGAGCCTAAATCCATTGCAGCTTCTTCAATAGAGCGATCAATTTCACGCAAGCGGGCTGCTACAACCACCGCAACATACGCACTGCAAAACGTTGTGTGAGCAATCCAGATAGTCGCCATGCCACGATCAGCCGGCCAGCCAATCAGTTGAGCCATCTGCACGAATAGCAGTAATAGCGACAGCCCCGTAATAACTTCCGGCATTACCAGCGGCGCGGTAACCATACTCGACAGTGCGGTCTTGCCGCGAAAATGGCCATAGCGCGTCATAACGAAAGCAGCCACTGTACCCAAGCATACCGCCATGCTGGCGGCAAAAAAGGCAATTTTCAGACTTGTCCAAACCGCAGACAGGATCTGTTGATCACGAAATAGTTCGCCATACCATTGTGTCGAGAACCCTGCCCACACTGTCACCAGCCGTGAGGCATTGAAGGAATAGACCACCAATACCACCATGGGCAAATAAAGAAACAACAGACCCAACACCAACATCACGGAGGTAAAGCGTGGGCGTCTACGCAGTCTCATCATTATTCAAGCTCCCGTGACTGGTAGCGATGGAACCACACAATGGGAATTAACAGCAGCAATAGCATTACCATGGCTAACGCCGAAGCCACAGGCCAGTCGCGGTTTAAGAAGAACTCTTCCCACAACACTTTACCAATCATCAGCGTATCCGGCCCCCCGAGTAGCTCAGGGATCACGAACTCACCGACGGCGGGAATAAATACCAGCATAGAGCCCGCGATGATTCCACCCATAGAGAGCGGCAGCGTGACTTTGATAAAGGTATTAAGCTTGCGCGAACCCAAATCAGACGCCGCTTCTAGCAGCGAGTTATCCAACCGCGTTAGATGGGCATAAAGCGGTAGCACCATAAACGGCAGATAGGCATAAACAATGCCGATAATGACAGCAAACTGAGTGTTCATCATGCGTAGCGGTGAGTCGATCAGCCCCATTCCCAACAATATGTTATTGATTAACCCGCTATTACTTAAAATACCCATCCATGCATAGACGCGAATCAAAAACGACGTCCACGACGGCAGCATTACCAACAGCAGCAAAATAAGCTGCCAGCGCCCCGGAGCACGGGCCATCGCATACGCCATCGGATAGCCAATCAACAGGCATACTGCTGTCGCTACAAACGCGGTTTTTATCGAGCCCCAGTAGGCCGCCACATAGAGAGAATCTGACAACAAAAACAAATAGTTGCCAAGATTCAAAAAGATATTGAGCGTTTGATCAGCATACTCAACCAGCGGCCCATAGGGTGGAATAGCAATGGCTGCTTCCGAAAGGCTAATCTTTAGGACCAGCGCAAACGGTAACAAAAAGAATAGCGTAAGCCACAAAAGAGGAAGCGCGATTACTGCGCGACGACCTAATTGCAACCGCTTTACGAAGCCTGCAATGCGAGATGGCATCATGATAGGCGATCTCCTGTCAGCCACTGAGGCATTAGCGGTTCAGCACGATAGCGCTATGGTCTTCCCAATAGACATAAACACTATCCTCCCAGGTTGGGCGATCACCACGCCGCTCAGTATTGGCCATACTCACTTTGATCATTTGCCCAGAGGCAGTACGCACGTAGTAAAGCGAGTAGCCCCCCAAGTAAGCGATATCATCAACCTTGCCTGCTTCCCAGTTGTACTCTGCGGATGGCTGCTCACGGGTTAGCCAGATTTTTTCAGGGCGCAGCGCAGCCCACACGCGGCGATCTACCGCCTGGGTCGTGATGCCATGATCAATATAGATCGGTCGAGATAATGCGGGTGATGCAATGCGACAGTGGTCCGCAGCGTCTTCGACGATTTCACCTTCGAACAGATTCACTGTACCGACAAATTCCGCCACCATTCGGCTGGCCGGGCTTTCATAAATATCGACCGGTGAACCCACCTGCTCTATCCAGCCGTCGGCCATAATCGCAACGCGGTCCGCCATGGTCATGGCTTCTTCTTGATCATGAGTCACCATAATGCAGGTCACTCCTACCTGCTCAATGATCTCGACAACCTCAAGCTGCATTTCAGTGCGCAGTTTTTTATCCAACGCCCCCATCGGCTCATCCAGCAACAGCAGCTTGGGACGTTTGGCCAGTGAACGTGCAAGCGCTACCCGCTGGCGCTGTCCGCCGGAAAGCTGATGCGGTTTACGCTTAGCAAAACGTTCCATATGCACTAGTTTGAGCATTTGTGCGACACGCGCATCGACATCTGCCTTAGCTAGCTTGTCCTGCTTGAGCCCAAAAGCGATGTTTTGCGCTACCGTCATGTGGGGAAATAACGCGTAGGATTGAAACATCATATTGATTTGACGCTTGTGTGGCGGCATAGAGGTAATATCTTCGCCGCCTAGCAGAATCCGCCCTTCGCTGGGCGTTTCAAACCCCGCCAACATACGCAACAACGTCGACTTGCCTGATCCTGACCCACCTAGCAAGGCGAAAATTTCGCCGCGCTTTACCTGTAAATTAACATCATCGACCGCAAGCGCATCGTCGAAGCGCTTACTTAAGCGCTTTACCTCAAGCACACTATCTTCTGCAAACCTTGGCGTTTTTCCCTGAGCGCGCTGAGCGGCGGGAGGAGTTACCGCAGGAGAGGATGACGACTCGTTCGACAGGGGCGTAGTGACCATTCGCCACTCCCATCAAAAGGCCCGGAAACCGGGCGTTAAAAAAGTAACAGCGAGCCCAGCATTGGCTTGGCTCGCTGTTAGGCGATGACTAAATTAACGACCTGATTTGACGCGATTCCAGATACGCGTACGTGCGCGCAGAACGTCTTGAGGTTTTTCAGCCTGCAAATAGAGGTTTTCCATCACCTCGGCTTCAGGGTAAATAGCCGGGTCATTGATAATTTCATCGGAGAGATATTCATTAGCCGCCGCATTAGGGTTGGCATAACGCACGTACTCGGTAATTTCAGCGGCGATTTCCGGATCGAGAATAAAGTTAATGAAGGCGTGGGCATTTTCAGAATTCGGCGCATCCGCGGGCACTGCCATCATATCAAACCACAGTGCAGCCCCCTCTTTGGGAATGCTGTAGCCAATAGTGAAGTCACGGCCGGCTTCTTCGGCACGATCAGCCGCCTGGAAAACATCGCCGGAATAGCCTGCGGCCACACAAACATCACCATTCGCCAAGTCGGAAACGTAACGAGACGAGTGGAAGTAGGTCATATCGTCACGAACACTGGCAATGAGTTCACCAGCGGCTTCCAGGTCTTCGATATTTTCACTGCGCGGATCAAACCCTAGATAGGCCATGGCGGGAGACAGCATTTCATCAGCAGAATCCAGCATCGACAGCCCACAACCGGCCTCGCTCAACGCGCCGGTAATTTCAGGATCAAAGAGCAGCGCCCAGCTATTCAGTGGCGCGTCATCGCCTAAAATGTCTGTCACACGGTCAACATTATAACCAATGCCGTTGGTACCCCACATATAGGGCACCGAGTATTCGCTACCCGAATCGATCTCTTCCAGGCTGGCCATCAATTCAGGATTGAGGTTATCTAAATTAGGCAATAGCTCATGATTGAGGGGCTGGAAAACACCGGCCTTTACCTGGCGGGTAAAATAATAAGTAGAAGGAACCACAACATCGTAGCCAGAACGGCCAGACAAAAGCGCAGCGTCTAATATTTCATTGCTGTCATAAACATCATAGGTCACTTCAATACCGGTGCGCTCGGTAAACTTTTCTAGCGTTTCAGGGGCGATATAGTCGGACCAGTTGTAAACTCGCACTTCATTCGCTTGTGCATTAGCAGCCGCTACGGCAAAAGATAGGGCCGTAACGGCCACTGAAAGTTTGTGAATATTGCCCATCTCACTACTCCTTATATCGCTAAGAATATTTCGTTAACTGCCAAGTCATTCAAACGTCAAGCTTACGCTAAAACATTAAAAACAGCTGTGGCTACTATGCCAGATAAGCGAATTTTGCGGTGCAGCGACACCTATCGCAAGCCCATGGGGAAAATTCTTGTATTCTGCTCCATGCGACCCCACTTGTAGGGTAGCCAACTCAGAAAAACACACATTGATAGCCTAATACTATTGCTTAGATGCATTTTTACAATTTTAGCTATTGGTCGTAGTTGGTTACCATGAGCAATAACTTTTTCCACTGCCACTCACTTATTTTGGAGACGTTCTGAATGTCCCTGATCAACACTGAAGTAAAACCGTTTAAAGCGACTGCCTACCTGAACGGCGAATTTATCGACGTCACTGAAGCAGACTTGCAAGGTAAGTGGTCTATTTTCTTCTTTTACCCTGCTGATTTCACCTTTGTCTGCCCGACTGAGCTGGGTGACTTGGCTGACAACTACGCTGAATTTAAAAAGCTAGGTGTTGAAATCTACAGCGTGTCTACTGACACCCACTTTACTCACAAAGCTTGGCACGACAGCTCTGAAACCATCGGCAAGCTGCAGTACCCGATGATTGCTGATCCGACCTTACAGATCTCTCGCAACTTCGAGGTATTGATTGAAGAAGCTGGTCTTGCAGAGCGTGGTACCTTCGTTGTTGACCCCGACGGCAAAATTCAGATCGTCGAAATCAACGCTGGCAACATCGGCCGTAACGCTGAAGAGCTACTGCGCAAAGTGAAGGCTGCCCAGTACGTTCGCGAGAACCCAAACGAAGTATGCCCGGCTAAATGGAAAGAAGGCGAAGAGACGCTTGCTCCGTCTCTGGACCTCGTAGGCAAAATCTAAACGGCCTACCGCTGCCGTTCAGGATTGCCCCTTAAGGCAGAACGACACCCGGGCATACCCCGGGTGTCCTGTTTTTGAGTACCCGTTTTTGAGTACCCGTGTTAACGCAAACATCGTTTTCCCTATCGCTCTTACTCATGCTGCGATCTTTCAACAGCAGCGAGCGTGTTAGGTTGAGAACTCATTACTGCTGACTGCGAGGAAGCCACTGTCATGCTGGACGCCAATTTAAAAAATCAGTTGAAAGCTTATTTAGAAAAAGTGACTCAACCGTTCGAGATCGTTGCGTCCCTCGATGACGGTGCCAAGTCACGCGAATTGCTAGGTTTGCTCGAAGACATCAGCAGCCTATGCGACAAGATTACACTGCAAACTGACGGTCAAGATAATCGCACGCAGTCATTTGCCATTAACCGCCCCGGCGAAGAAACCGGCGTGGTATTTGCTGGCATCCCGATGGGGCACGAGTTCACCTCGCTGGTGCTGGCACTGCTACAAGTGGGTGGGCATCCCCCCAAAACGTCCGAAGAACTGCTAAATCAAATCAAGGCGCTCGACGGCGAACTGCTGTTCGAGACGTACTACTCGCTCTCCTGCCAGAACTGCCCAGATGTTGTTCAAGCGCTCAACTTGATGGCGATTTTCAACCCCAATATTCGCCACGTGGCCATCGATGGCGCTCTGTTCCAGGATGAAGTCGAAGCTCGGGAAATCATGTCGGTTCCCAGCATCTATTTAAATGGCAAACCGTTTGACCAGGGACGTATGACCTTAGAGCAGATTCTAGCCAAGGTTGATACGGGTGCTGCTGAACGAGAAGCGAAAAAACTTAGCGAAAAAGCCGCCTTTGACACGCTGGTAATTGGTGGTGGCCCTGCGGGTGCCTCAGCAGCAATCTACTCTGCCCGTAAAGGGATCAACACAGGCGTTGCTGCTGAGCGTTTCGGTGGCCAGGTGGCAGACACCATGGGCATTGAAAACTTTATCTCCGTCAGCCATACCGAAGGCCCTAAACTAGTTAGCGCTTTAGAAGAACATGTTAAAGAGTACGATGTTGACGTTATGAACCTTCAGCGCGCCACGTCGTTTAAAGCCGCTGAAAACGAAGGTGATTTACACGAAATAACCTTCGAGTCGGGCGCCAAACTGAAGAGTAAAACGCTCGTCCTGGCAACCGGTGCGCGTTGGCGCGAGATGAATGTGCCTGGCGAACAACAGTACCGCAACAAAGGTGTTGCTTACTGCCCCCACTGCGATGGCCCGCTATTTAAAGGCAAACGCGTAGCAGTGATTGGCGGCGGCAACTCTGGCGTTGAGGCCGCTATCGATCTGGCCGGTATTGTAGGCCACGTCACCCTAGTCGAGTTTATGGGTGAGATGCGTGCAGACGCCGTGCTACAGAAAAAGCTTAAGAGCCTGCCTAACGTCGACATTGTTTTAAACGCTGAAACCACGGAAGTGACAGGCGACGGCAGCCGAGTTAACGGTTTAGCCTACAAAGACCGCAATACCGATGAGCTTAAAACCATCGCACTAGAAGGTATCTTTGTTCAAATTGGCTTAGTGCCTAATACCGAGTGGCTGAAAGGTTCACCGATTGAAATGACGCCACGCGGCGAAATCATTGTCGATGCCCATGGCATGACGTCAGTTCCAGGCGTATTTGCAGCAGGCGACGTGACTACCGTGCCATACAAGCAAATTATTATCGCCATGGGTGAAGGTGCAAAAGCATCACTGGGTGCGTTTGACTATTTGATTCGCCACTAATCTGATTCGACATTAGCTAGCCTGCTGGGCGGATCCCCTGCCACCCTTTAGGCTGTTTCCTTTGACGTAAAGACCGTGACGTCACGCCCGCTGCCCTGCGGGCGTTTTTTTTGTTCGCCGGGTTAATCAGCGCGACCGCACACTGAGCAAGCAGGATCACGCGGCACCTGAAAATGACGCCACTGCCCGCTCAAGCCCTCAAAAGTGGCGAGTCCTTGATGCGGTTTTCCTGCACCGCTCAACAGCTTAAAAGCTTCTATCGCTTGAAAACAGCCAATCAACCCAACCAGTGGCGCCATGACACCGCTTTCTGCACAGCTCAAGGCTTCATCTTCGCTATCGCCAGGAGGATACAGGCACGCATAACAGGGGCATGCTGGGTTGCGAGGATCAAAGACGGCTAACTGCCCAGAAAAACGAATTGCCGCTCCAGAGACCAGCGGTACACCGGCCTGCTGAGCAGCAGCGTTAATCGCATAACGGCTTGAAAAACGATCTGTGCAATCCAGCACCACATCCGCCGACGCTACCAGTGCCTCGAGCGCCTTGCCATCCGCATGTTGCTCCAAGGCGATTACATGGCACTCAGGGTTAAGTGCCTGCATGCTCGCTTTTGCTGAACGTGCCTTATTGGTGCCGATACTCGCCTGCTGGTGAGCAATCTGGCGCTGCAGGTTTGACAACTCTACCGTGTCAGCGTCGGCAATCGTGATTTTACCCACGCCAGCGGCCGCTAAGTAAAGCGCCACAGGAGACCCAAGCCCACCTGCACCGACAATCAGAGCATGAGCATTTCTCAGGCGCTCCTGCCCCTCAATATCAACCTCGGGTAGCATAATTTGGCGGCTATAGCGCAGCAGCGCCTGATCATCCATCATGGGATTACTTATCCTCAAATTCCTCGAAATCGGGTATGTGTAAGTTGAAGCTCTCTTTCACTTCTTCCATTACCACATAGCTTTTGGACTCTTTTACCCCAGGCAGCGTCAGTACAACATCGCCTAGTAGCTGCCGGTAAGCGGACATCTCAGGAATGCGGCATTTTAAAATATAATCAAACTGACCAGACACCAAATGACACTCTTGGATTTGCGGCAGTTTCTCGACCGCCCGACGAAACTCATCAAACACAGCAGGGGATTGAGTTTCCAGGCTAATCTCCACAAAGACCAACAAGTTAGCTTTCAGTGCCTGCGGATCAAGAATGGCTTGATAGCCGCGAATGATACCCGCACGCTCAAGGCGTTTAACACGCTCTAAACAAGGGGTTGTGGATAAGCCGACTTCAGCGGCAAGGTCGACATAGGAAATTCGCGCATTTTCCTGCAGACAGCGCAAAATTTTAAGATCGATCCGGTCCAGCGTTCTATTTTTTGGTTTCATGGCAGGATCCAATACTGATGAATCAGGCAGTTATTAAAGGTGGCCCAGGGTAACCCGTTCATGACCTCCAACGTCTAGTACACTTTCAACGTTTTGGAAGCCAGCGCGCACTAATGCCGTTCGTACGTTGGCCGCTTGCGTATAACCATGCTCTAAGGCAAGCCAGCCGCCATCGGAAAGATAGCCACGAGCGGTACAAATCAAATGCAGCACATCCGCCATTCCGTCAGCATCGGCCACTAGTGCCGATAATGGCTCAAATCGCACATCACCCAGGCGCAAATGTGGGTCGTCGGCAGCGATATAAGGTGGGTTACTAACAATAATATCGAATGCAGCCGCTTGTGGGGGCTGAACAAACGCGCTAAACCAATCGCTAATTACGAACTGAGCATTGTCGATCTTCAGCGCTTGTGCATTGCGCGCTGCGAGTGCCACTGCTTCTGGACGAATATCCGCCCCTATTACTTGCCAGTTAGGTTTCTCGCTGGCAAACGCAAGTGCAATAGCGCCAGTGCCGGTGCCAAGATCCAGCAATCTTCCTGCCCTCGCCTTGGCACGCATCAGGACAGCCTCAACCAGAGTTTCGGTATCAGGACGTGGAATCAGCGTTTCTGGCGATGTTGCCAGCCGCAGCCCCCAAAATTCTCGTTCACCAGTCAGATAGGCAATTGGCACTCCCTGGGCACGCGCAGCCACCAACGCATCAAATCGTGCTTGCTCCCAGAGGGGGCACTGACGATCTCCCCAGGTATACAGCCAAGTACGGTCATGCCCCGTAGCGTGACTGAGCAGCACCTCGGCATCAATTCTAGGGGAAGGCGACCCTACCGCTTGCAGCCGAGCCGCCGCTCGTCGCAAAAGCATATCGAACGTCACAACATCAAAGCTCATTAGGCGTCCTGAAGGGCCGAAAGCTGCTCTGCTTGATATTCGTGAATGAGCGGCTCAATGACATCATCAAGCTGCTCACCCGTAATGACTTCCGTTAGTTTGTAGAGTGTCAGGTTAATACGGTGGTCGGTAATCCGGCCCTGGGGGAAATTGTAAGTACGGATTCGTTCACTGCGATCCCCTGAGCCTACCAATGAGCGGCGAGCGTCTGCTTGCTCTTGGCGCTGCGAGTCAACCGCATTGCGTTTGAGTTTGGCTGCCAGCAACGACATCGCCTTTGCACGGTTTTTATGCTGACTGCGCTCTTCCTGGCACTCCACCACGACGCCTGTAGGCAAGTGAGTAATACGGATAGCAGAATCTGTGGTGTTGACGTGCTGACCGCCCGCGCCACTTGAGCGATAGGTATCAACGCGCAAATCAGAGGGATTAATATCGATATCGCCCACGTCGTCCACTTCAGGCATGACCGCCACCGTGCAGGCGGACGTATGTATCCGGCCTTGCGATTCCGTCGCAGGCACGCGCTGTACGCGGTGCGCGCCAGACTCAAATTTCAAGCGCGCATAGACACCATCGCCTTTCACGCGAGAAATAACTTCTTTGTAACCGCCCTGCTCACCGTGACTGGCACTAACAACTTCAACGCGCCAGCCACGTTTTTCCGCATAACGTGAGTACATGCGAAACAGATCACCCGCAAAAATAGCGGCTTCATCCCCGCCCGTGCCAGCACGCACTTCCAAGAATACACCGCGGCCATCATCGGGGTCTTTAGGCACCAGCAGGCGTTTCAGCTCACTATCCAGGGCTTCGAGTTTCTCACGCCCCTCACTGATTTCCAGTTCCGCCAGCTCGCGCATATCGGGGTCGCTGTCGCGACTTAACTGCACGGCTTCTTCGATGCTTTTTTCTACCTCGCCGTAGCGCTGCCAGGCGGCGACCAGCTCTTCTAATTCCGCGTACTCACGGGAGTAGTCACGAAAACGCTGCTGATTATTAATCACTTCAGGGTCAGACAGCAGCATTGCCAGCTCTTCAAAACGGTCGGAAAAGCTATCTAGACGTTGGCGCAAAGTCTCTTTCATGCGGGTGTATCATCCTTCTGGCATTTTACCGCGGCCACTGGTTGCTCAAAGGCAGGCTTAGCAGGCAATAGTATATTGGGCGCGGCATTCAGCAACTCGTTATTTTCTTGGGATGCAGCGTCGCGCAAGGCAAGCGTGGGCTGATGCATTAACCGATTCGCCAATTGGTGAGCTAGACGTTCAATCACCTTGGCAGGATCTTCACCCTTTGCTAATCGCTCAAGCGCTTGCTCACGAGAATGGTCTCGAATGGCCTCTCCGTGACGTCGATAGTCGCGAATAATTTCGCCGCCATTGCGGATTCGACGCTCATGCTGCCAACTACCCACCCCGTGTTCGATGAGTGATTCAGCCTGATCAGCGGCAACTTGACGGTGACGGCGATTTTCTTCAATGACCTCTTGCAAATCATCAACGGTATAAAGGAAGACATCCGCAAGCTCACCCACTTCAGGCTCGATATCACGCGGCACCGCGATATCCACCATAAACACTGGTCGATGGCGGCGCTTTTTCAGCGCACGCTCTACCATCCCCTTCCCTAGGATCGGCAGCGGAGAAGCCGTAGAGGATATGACGATATCAGCCTGCTCTAACGCTTCCGGTATTTCTGGCAGTGTAATAGCAGAACCACCCAGAGGAGCAGACACTAGCTCAGCGCGTTCCCGGGTACGATTGGCTACCGTTAGATGCCGCACGCCGGCTTCATGAAGATGACGCGCTACCAGTTCAATGGTTTCTCCCGCCCCGATCAAAAGCGCTCTGGCACGGCTAAAATCATCAAAAATACGGCTAGCCATGCTGACCGCAGCATACGCCACCGACACTGGATTTTTGCCAATGCCCGTTTCCGTACGCACCTGTTTGGCTACCGCGAAGGTGTGTTGGAATAACCGCTCCAATTCACCACCCAACCCATTGGCTTGGCGGGCCTGCTGATAAGCATCTTTTAACTGACCGAGTATTTGTGGTTCGCCCAGCACCATAGAGTCCAGGCCAACGGCGACACGCATCAGATGACGCGCAGCATCGTTGTCAAGATAATGATAGGCACAGCGGGAAAGGTCTTCGATGCGCAAATTATGAAAGCGCCCAAGCCAATCCAGCACGGCATGCTCACCGGCGGCATCCGTCACGCAATAAAGCTCGGTACGGTTACACGTCGAAAGCACAGCCGCTTCGCTGATTTGCGGCAGGTTACGCAGCTCCGTCAACGCGCTTTCCAGCTGCGTTGGCGTAAATGCAACCTGCTCACGTACGGCCACGCTGGCGGTACGATGATTTATTCCCAGGGCAAGAAGCGTCATGCGTTATGCGTCTTCGCTAGTGGATCGGTCGTCACGTCACTTGTCGATCTGAATGTCTGGAGCTTGCTATAGCAAGTCTAAAAAGAGTGGGTAGATACGATGAACTATAAGTAGATACTATGAGTAGATACCATGGATTGCACCACCCCACCCCGTTTTCAAGGTGTAATATTCTATCACAGCACAGCATGTTCTGGCGCACACCACTTTGCCGCAGGCAACCAAGCCGCTATGCTGAGCACTCGGCCACCTGATCGAGAGACGCATGCCCCTTCGCGCGACACTACTGGGTCACCCCCTATCGTTACCGGGTTTACCCTTACTGCCCTTGGCCACAACGCTACTACTGGGCGGCTGCCAGCTTTCCCCGTCTTCCTTTGAGAGCGGGGTTCAAAATGATGCTTATGATCCCATGCAGTCAGCGCCGCCGATTACTCGCGGGCTGGATGCCGAGGGTCTTCGCTCGTTGCTGGCAGCAGAACTTGCTGGCCAACGGGGCGATTATCGCTATGCCAGCCAAGGCTATCTGGAAGCGTCCCGGCGCTATCGCAACCCCGCGTTAGCCGAGCGCGCCACTTTTGCAGCGCGCTTTGGCAATGATGTCGCCTTAATGGAAGCCTCCGCGATACGTTGGCGCGAATTAGCACCTCAAGCAGAAATGCCGAATAGGTTGCTGGCAACCCTCTCATTACAACGCGGAGACTGGCTGGACAGCTTAGAGCAGCGTCTGGCGATCGCTGAAGCAGGAGGCAATGGCGAAATAGCGGCTTTTTCTGAGGCGGCGGTGGCCGAAGAGGCGCCACTGAACCTATTAATCGAGCCATTGCGCGACTATCTTGCCCAGCCTGGCGCTCAGCAAAATGAATTCCACAGCGATGTTTTACTTGGCGCCGCACTGATCGAGTCAGCACTAGGGCAAACACGTCAAGCGCAACAGCATCTGGATCAAGTAACGCAGCTGTCACCTGAATCTGCCGCTTTGTGGCTTGCTAAGGCGCGCCTAGCATTAGAGATTGGCGATCATCGTAGTGCTCAGAACGCCGCGCAAAGGGGGCTAGATTTAGCGCCCGATGATGTCCGTTTTATATTAATGTTAGCCCAAGCTGAAATTCGCCTGAACAACATTACCGCTGCGGAAGCACACACCAATACGTTGTTAGAAACGCATGGTGGTAACGAAGAATTACGTATTGCTCTCGCCCAACTCTATTTGGAAGAAGGCCATAGCGAGCCAGCGTATCGATTACTGCAACCTCTGATTGGTCAGGACCGCGTACCTAACACTGCCTACTTCTTACTGGGAGCCATTGCCCAGTCTCAAGGAGAAGTCGATAACGCGCTGCTTTATTATCGGCAAGTACAAGACGGCAACGAATTTCTTCCAGCCCGAGCCGCCGCTGCACGCATGCTGATTGAAAATGATCGCCTGCTAGATGCTCGCGCTATGCTGCGTGTCGAGCGAATGCGCCATGACGACTACTTCGGTGAGCTAGTCATGCTAGAAATACAGCTACTGGATGAATTTAATCTGCAAGAAGATGCCATGGCACTACTTGATAGAGAGCTGACTCGTACGCCAGATGACACCAGCCTGCTTTATTTAAGGGCAATGCGCGCGTGGGAAATGGGCGATGTTGAAGCAATGGAGCGCGACCTGCGCCAAATACTGCATACCGAACCTGATAATGCAGATGCATTAAACGCATTAGGCTACACGCTTGCCGACCTGAACCTCCAGGGGCGCCTTGAAGAAGCACGCGATTTGATTGAGCGTGCCTATGAAGCTGATCCCAGCAACCCTGCAATACTCGACAGCATGGGCTGGGTCTATTTCCGGCTCGGCCAGCCTGACAATGCACTTGCGTGGCTAGAGAGCGCCTACGCACAAGTGCCTGATCAAGAAATTGCCGCTCATTTAGCCGAAGTTCTTCATGCCCTAGGACGCAGTGAAGAAGCACGCCAGCTTATTGAGCGCATTCTTCAGCGAGCAAGCTATCACCCGCAAATTGATGACTTACTTGAGCGCCACCCTGAACTAACACCGTTAAGCGCGCCCTAACATGACATGCCCTTATAAAAGTATGCCCTTATAAAAGCACGCCCTTATAAAAGACAGTTTACGCAGTACTGACATGGAGCCAGTTTATGTTGACCAATTCCCTGCCCGCGAGCCGTTTATCAATCTGCAGTCGCTCAACTCGCTTGTTACTGGCCGGCATTGCCCTGTTAACGCTGGCCGGGTGCGCCACCCAAGCGCCTGTAGACGATGGCGGACGCCAAGCTGGGCAATGGGAACGCCAGCAAGCCGACGTTGAAGCCTTCGACACCTGGACTCTCGTGGGCAAAGCAGGACTTCGCACTCCCCAGGAAAATACCAGCGCCAATCTAGACTGGAATCAACATCCCCACTATTTCCGCATGCTGATCAGTGGCCCCTTTGGCGGCGGGCGCAGTGTGCTAGAAGGTCGCGAAGGGCGCTTTTCGCTAACCACTAGCGATGGTCGCTTTGAAGCCGAAACGCCGGAAGCATTAATGGAAGAGCAACTTGGTTGGTCATTGCCGGTTCGCGCCATGCCTGACTGGGTGCGAGGCCTGCCGGGCGAGCACGCCAGCTACCAGTTGGAATCAGACGAGCTCGGCTTCCCTAACCACTTACAGCAAGATGGTTGGGAGATCGACTACCGTGACTGGGAGCAAGTAGAGGGCATGTGGCTACCTCGTCGACTAGTGATGAACTATGGCGACCTGCGCATCACCTTGGTGGTCAATCAGTGGCAATCCACTAACTCGGACTCTTAGATCAGTAGAGAGATCACATGCCTGCAACACCCTCGGCGTTGACATTGCCTGCTCCCGCTAAGCTAAACCGCATGTTGCATATCGTTGGCCGTCGTCAAGACGGCTATCACGAGCTGCAAACGCTTTTTCAGTTTATCGATTTGTGTGATTACCTTACCTTCACGCCACGCACTGACAGCACCATTACACTTTCCAACACGCTTAGTGGCGTTGCCCATAACGACAATTTAATTGTCCGTGCAGCACACTTATTGCAACAGGCAAGCGGCATTCAGCAAGGCGTCTCAGTCGCCATCGAAAAAAATCTGCCGATGGGAGGCGGTCTTGGCGGTGGAAGCTCTAATGCAGCGACCACCCTGGTCGGGTTGAATCACCTGTGGCAACTAGGACTAAGTAGCGAAGCGCTTGCAAAACTAGGGCTGACGCTAGGTGCCGATGTCCCGGTATTCGTTCACGGTCACAGCGCCTGGGCGGAAGGCGTTGGCGAAAAGCTTACGTCTGTCACGCTAGATACGCCCTGGTTCGTGGTCATCCATCCAGGCGTTAGCGTCTCAACACCAGCAATCTTCCAAGACCCGGAATTGACACGCGACAGCCTCCCCATTACTATGGCGCGCGCACTGCAGGGGGGAGCGCCGGAGTGGCGTAACGACTGCGAAGCTATCGTCAAAAAACGCTATCCGCCAATTGCGGAAGCATTGGACTGGCTCACGCAGCATGCACCTAGTCGGTTGACCGGTACCGGCGCCTGCTTGTTTGCGGCTTTCGATTCACAGCAAGCCGCACAAGCCGTCGCATATATGGCAGGTCAACATTGGCATTCATGGGTAGCGCGCGGACTCAACACCTCTCCCCTACAAGATGCTCTGGGCCGCTGAAAGCGCCCGGTCATCGCATTAGGTTTATTGCTGGGGTATCGCCAAGTGGTAAGGCACCGGTTTTTGGTATCGGCATTCCCAGGTTCGAATCCTGGTACCCCAGCCAACCTAATTATGATCTGCGTTTTCTCCCCTGATCCCCAACACTGCAAAGGTGGCTGCGCGTGTCAAAATTGATGGTTTTCACCGGGAATGCCAATCCCGAACTCGCTCAAAAGATTGCCGAGAGCTTAGACAGCCGTATGGGTAATGCTACGGTCGGTCAATTTAGCGACGGCGAAATCGCGGTCGAGATCAATGAGAACGTGCGTGGTAAGGATGTGTTCATCCTGCAATCCACCTGTGCCCCCACGAACGATAACCTGATGGAACTGATTCTGATGGTGGACGCCCTGCGTCGCGCCTCAGCTACCCGTATTACGGCAGTCGTTCCCTATTTTGGTTATGCACGCCAGGATCGTCGCGTCCGTTCAGCCCGCGTTCCCATCTCAGCGAAAGTTGTTGCTGATATGATGGTGAAAGCTGGCGTTGATCGTGTCATGACGATGGATCTGCACGCTGACCAAATTCAAGGTTTCTTCGACGTACCGGTTGACAACGTTTACGGCTCACCTATTTTGCTGGACGACATCGAGCGCCAGAACTACGACGACCTCGTTGTGGTTTCTCCCGATGTCGGTGGCGTTGTGCGCGCTCGCGCTATCGCCAAACAGCTGAACGCTGATCTTGCCATTATTGATAAGCGTCGCCCCCAGGCCAATCAGGCCCAGGTAATGCACATCATCGGTGAAATCGAAGGCCGCACCTGTGTGGTTGTCGATGACATGATTGATACCGCTGGCACGCTCTGCAAAGCTGGCGAAGCGCTAAAAGATCACGGCGCAGCACGCGTTGTCGCTTATGCAACACACCCGATTTTGTCCGGCCCTGCGGTCGACAACATCACCAACTCGGTGCTGGACGAGGTTGTCGTGACCGACACCATTCCGCTTTCCGACACTGCCCGTCGCAGCGGAAAAATTCGCCAGCTGAGCGTTGCCGGACTCATCGCGGAAGCCATCCGTCGAGTCAGCAACGAAGAATCCGTTAGCGCGATGTTCCATTAATCGCCTGACGTAGCAGCCCCCTACTGGGGCCCTGGAAGCGTCGTCGTCTGGTCGCGGTCGGCGGCGTTTCCTTACTTAAACCAAGAGGCAAATTAAATGTCTGATTTTATCCTGAAAGCCAGCGTTCGTAACGACCTGGGGAAAGGTGCGAGCCGCCGCCTGCGTCGTGCGAACCAACAAGTACCGGCCGTTGTTTATGGCGGTGAAAAAGGCGCTCAGTCTATCTCTGTAGAAAAAACTGCTTTCTACAAAGCGATTGAAGACGAGTCCTTCTTCTCTTCGGTGATCAAACTGGTCATCGACGGTACTGAAGAGCAAGTGGTTGTTCGTGACCTACAGCGTCACCCCTTCAAGCCGCTGTTAACCCACGCTGACTTCCTGCGTGTTGACGCTACTCACGAAATCACCATGAACGTGCCGCTGCACGTCGTTGGCGAAGAGAAGTGTGTCGGCATCAAAGATCAAGGCGGCGAACTGCACGTCCTGGCCAATGAAGTAGCCATTAGCTGCTTGCCGAAAGATCTTCCGGACTTCTTGGAAGTGGACATCAGCGCCATTGAGCTAGGCACTACGCTGCACTTGTCTGACCTGAACCTGCCTGCTGGCGTCACGTCGGTTGATCTGGCCCACGGCGAAGATCACGACAACGCAGTTCTAAGCATCACCAAAGTAAAAGTACGCGGCGGTGATGACGAAGAGAGCGAAGGTGAAGGCGAAGAAGAGTCCAGCGCTGAGTAAAGCGCTAGCTCTCGGCGCTGCCAGCTGATGCTTTTCAGTGCCACCTGGGTCATGCCTGCATGACCCAGGAATGATAAAATCAAGCGCTTCGGCGCTTGATTTTTTTTTGCGGCCTGACATGACGTCGAAAATTTCGTCTAGAAATTTTTATGAGGTGGGACAATGAGCCAGGTAACGGCCATTATTGGCCTGGGAAACCCCGGTGCAGAATACGATGCAACTCGCCATAATGCGGGCTTTTGGCTGGTAGACGCCATTGCACGCAGTGCGCACACAGAGCTTCGCCCGGAAAAGAAATTTTTGGGCCTGTACGCCAAAGCACGTATTGGCGACCATGAACTGCACCTTCTCAACCCCACTACTTTTATGAATCGTAGCGGTGCTGCCGTCGCAGCGCTTGCACAGTTTTTCAAACTAACGCCTGACAATTTACTGGTTGCTCATGATGAGCTAGACCTTCCGCCAGGACAGGCACGCTATAAGACCGGCGGTGGTCATGGCGGTCATAACGGCCTGCGAGACATCATTAGCGCCTTAGGCAACCAGAAGCAGTTTCATCGGGTAAGAATTGGCATTGGCCACCCAGGAGAAGCACGTCAGGTCGTTAACTATGTGCTAAGCCGACCCGGCAAAGCCGAACGGGAAGCCATTGAAAGCGCTTTGGATGAGTGCCTAGCTACGCTACCACTTGCACTCTCTGGCGACTGGGCTAAAGCCATGAACCGCCTTCATAGCGTAAAATAGCAGCACACTTTATAAGCACCCTTAGAATCAGGCGTTCTAGCACGCCCTTTTTTTCAATATTGGCAGACGCTTCCCTTGTTGCGCTGCCCTAGCGGCCAGGAAGTAATTTATGGGCTTTAACTGCGGTATCGTCGGCCTACCTAATGTAGGCAAATCCACGCTTTTTAATGCGCTGACCAAATCAGGTATTGATGCAGAAAACTTCCCATTCTGCACCATTGAACCGAACGTAGGCATCGTACCAATGCCTGACCCGCGACTTGATAAGCTTGCGGAGATCGTCAAGCCACAAAAAGTGCTGCCGACAACAATGGAATTTGTCGATATCGCAGGCTTAGTTGCAGGGGCATCCAAAGGCGAAGGCTTGGGCAACAAGTTCTTGGCCAATATTCGCGAAACCCAGGCGATCGCCCATGTCGTACGCTGCTTTGATAACGACAACGTAATCCACGTTGCCAACCAAGTGGACCCACGGGCAGATATTGAAACCATCAACCTGGAACTGGCACTTGCCGACCTGGATACCGTCGAAAAAGCCAGCCAACGCCTCGTTCGTGCAGTAAAAGGCGGCGACAAAGATGCCACTGCCACCAAAGCCATTCTTGACCGCATTCAGCCACACCTCGCTGAAGGTATGCCGCTGCGTAGTTTTGGTCTTGATGAAGATGAGAAGCGCCAGATTAAGAGCTTCGGTTTCTTAACGCTCAAGCCCACCATGTACATTGCCAACGTTAACGAGGATGGCTTCGAGAACAATCCCTACCTGGATATCGTTAATGAGATTGCGGCAGAAGAAGGCGCAGCAGTGGTGCCGGTATGCAACCAGCTAGAAGCTGAGATTGCCGAGCTGGATGACGAAGAGCGCAGTATGTTCCTATCAGAAATGGGCATGGAAGAGCCAGGGCTTGATCGCGTCATTCGCGCAGGCTATGCCCTGCTTGGCCTACAAACATATTTCACCGCTGGCGTTAAAGAAGTCCGCGCCTGGACAGTGAAAGAAGGCGCCAGCGCCCCAGAAGCCGCTGGTGTGATTCACACCGATTTCCAGAAAGGTTTTATCCGCGCGGAAGTGGTTGCTTACGAAGACTTTGTCGCCCTCAATGGCGAGCAAGGGGCTAAAGATGCTGGCAAATGGCGCTTAGAAGGTAAGGACTACATCGTTAAAGATGGCGATGTTATTCATTTCCGTTTTAACGTCTGATCAGTTGCCGCTTGATAAACAAAAAAAGAAACACTTGACGAACGACGGGCTACTGAGTAATATTCGCCCCCGTTGAATGGCTACGTAGCTCAGCTGGTTAGAGCACATCACTCATAATGATGGGGTCCCCTGTTCAAATCAGGGCGTAGCCACCACACGAATATTGAAAGCCCGCTGACTCAGTCAGCGGGCTTTTTTCGTTATTGATCAGCAATGTACTCAGCACAACTCAGACCGGTTCAAAAACACCGTCAACGCCTGGGTCAAATAATCAACATCTCGGGTACCTGCTGTTTCACGTACCGAATGCATTGCCCACTGAGGAAGCCCTACATCAATCGTCGGCACCCCCACCTCAGTCGCCGTAATCGGCCCGATAGTGCTACCACACCCCATATCTGAACGAGTAACAAACGACTGCACGGGCACATCGGCCTCACGGCACACATCCCGAAACAGCGCTCCTGTTACACTATTAGTGGCATAACGCTGATTAGCATTTACCTTAATAACTGGACCACCATTAATTGCAGGGCCATGGCGTTCATCGTGTTTGTCTTGGAAATTCGGGTGTAAAGCGTGAGCGTTATCGCATGAAATCATAAGCGATGACTGAATCAGCTGAATCAGCGACTCCTCAGTCGCACCACCTACCTGAGCATTTAAACGCTTCAGCACATCACCCAAGAAAGGTCCCTGAGCACCGCAGGCACTGGCACTACCCACCTCTTCATGGTCATTGGCCACCAACAAGGCGCCCTGACTAGCATCACACGCTAGCATCGCCTCGAGTCCCACAAAACACGACAATAAGTTGTCTAGCCGCGCACTGGCGACCAACTCCTGACGCAAGCCTACCAACGATGGCGGCTGTACGTCATAAAATCCTAACTCAAAGTCAACGACTTCCACAGCGCGCAGGCCATGCTGCTCTTCCAACCAATCAGCCAATAAGTCGCTAAGCTGCGCGCTATCACTCTGCATCACAACAGGCGACATTTGCGTTTGCGGGTTAATAACACGTCCAGCGTTAACATCGCGGTCTAAATGAATCGCCAAACTAGGCACCATGGCAATCGGCCGGTCCACATTTAGCAGCACACTTTCTAAATGACCATCGGCGTGACGTACATGCACACGCCCTGCCAACCCCAAGTCGCGATCAAACCACGGGGCTAACAACACACCACCATATACTTGCACCCCCAACTGCATCCATCCCGCGGCATACTGGGTGGCGTTGGGCTTTAAACGCAACCCCGGGCTATCCGTGTGCGCACCTAACATACGCAGGCTGGTTAACTTCTCAACAGGCAGCTGAAATGCAATCACTGACGAATCATTGCGCGTCACGTAATAGCGCTTGCCCGGCTCAAGCTGCCAGTTAGCCGTCTCCTCAAGACGCACAAAGCCCGCCTGCTCCAAACGCTCCGCCATACAGCGAGTCGCATGCCAGGGCGTAGGCGACTGGTGCAGAAAATCACATAGCCGCGTTACACGGTCCGCGTTGAAAGCTTCGGACATAGAAATCCTCATAACAGTAATGATTGAGTATCACAGGGTAAATGACCTGCTACAATGCTCCCTCGGCCTACGCAACTCATAGGCTATCTGCGGGTCTAGGGAAGAATAAGTGTACACAAATCCGGGAGAGCTTGACTGATGAGCCTGTTTGCAACGTTTTCGCGCTCGGTCGCCCTTGCTGTGATGCTGGCCATTGCCAGCCCAGCAGCGCTGGCGCAACTTGAGCCGACCGACGAACAACGCCAAGCGGCAGAGGAAATAGCGGACTCACTCCGCTATGGGCATTATGCCGATATTAACTTCGACGAGCAGTGGTCAGCGGAAGCTTTCCAACGCTATCTAGACATTCTGGACGGCCAGCGCTCCTACCTATTGAACCGTGATATAGAGCCTTATCGCCATTTAGAGCGCGACATGGCAGAAGCACTTTTCGATGGTGATCTTGACGATGCATTTGCACTCTATAATCGTCTTAGCGAACGCCACACCGCCCGCCTAGAGTGGTTGCTAGAACGCCTTGATGAAGGGCTTTCATTCGAATTCGATAGCGACGAGCGCTTAGAAGTCGATCGCGAAGATGCCCCATGGGCAACCCGCGAAAGTGAATTAGACGAACTCTGGCGTAAACGGCTCAAAAACGATGCGCTAACGCTTGCTCTAACAGACCAAGATGACGAGCAGATAGAAAGCAATCTGCGCCAGCGCTACGAAGGACAACTATCCCGCTTGCGTCAGTCAGAGTCTGAAGACGTCTTTGGGTTAATCATGGCGGCAGCCTCCAGCACTATCGACCCTCACACCAGCTACCTCTCCCCTCGCCAAAGCGAATCGTTTGATATTCAAATGAGCCTTTCACTTGAAGGTATCGGCGCACTACTTCAAGCCGATAGCGAATACGTGAAGGTAGCCAGCCTAGTTCCCGGTGGCCCTGCCGATCGAGCGGGCGTGCTTGAGCCCGCCGACCGAATTATCGCCGTGGGCCAAGAAGAAGGCGACATGGTCAATGTGGTAGGCATGCGCCTGGACAACGTCGTCGACCTGATTCGCGGTCCTAAAGGCTCCGTTGTACGTCTGGACGTGGTGCCTGCCCAAGCAGTGGACATGACCCGCTCTCAAATTGTTGAAATTACTCGCGACACTGTCAGCCTAGAAGACCAGGCAGCGCATAGCGAAGTGATAAACATTGAGCGAGACGGCAAACCTCATCGCATTGGCGTGATTGACATTCCGACGTTCTACGTCGACTTCGATGCCTGGCAAGCCGGTGAGGATGAGTATCGCAGCACCACCCGCGACGTCGCTCGAGAAATTGAAAGTCTCAAGAAAGAAGGCATTGAAGGTATTGTCCTAGATCTTCGCAATAATGGCGGTGGCGCGCTTCAAGAAGCCAACTCCTTGATAGGCCTGTTTATTGACCGAGGCCCCACGGTACAGGTTCGTGATGCCCAAGGCCGCATTCAGCTCTACGGCGACACCGATGCAGGCACGACTTACGACGGGCCTCTAACCGTGCTGGTTAACCGTCTTTCCGCTTCAGCATCGGAGATTTTTGCTGGCGCTATTCAAGATTATGGCCGCGGCATTGTGGTAGGCGCCCCCACCTTTGGCAAAGGCACTGTACAAACGCTCAATGATCTTAGCCATGGTCAAATCAAGCTTACCCGTGCCAAGTTTTACCGCATTTCAGGTGATAGCACCCAAAACCGCGGCGTTGAACCCGACATTATATTCCCCAGCCTGATTGACCCTGAACGCATTGGTGAAAGCAGTCTAGATAATGCTCTTGCTTGGGATACCGTGCAGAACGTTCAATACCGCCGCTATGGCGCTCCAGAGAACACCCTCGCTGCCCTGACTTCTCAACACCAAGAACGTGCCAATGAGAATCCTAACTTCCGCTATCTAGAGCGCCAGTCCACCTTGGCTCGCCAGCTACGCGAACAGCACACCAGCGTTAGCCTGAACCGCGAACAGCGTCAACGAGAGTTAGAAGCTCAAGAAGCTGAACAGCTTTCACTTGAAAACCAACGCCGTCGCGCTTTAAACCTGCCAGAGCTGGATGAGTGGATGGATGCGCGCAGTGATAACTCGCAGCCCGAAGGTAGTGACGCAGACGCTGCCAACGAGGAGGATAAGGATGAAGACATGCCGGTTGACCGTGCCCATGTACTAGAAGCCGCCGAAATCTTACTCGACTACGCCCACCTCCAGGGCGCACAGCGCATGGCGAAATACTGAGACCCCACCAATGAATGTACCAGTCCATTATCTGGACTGGTACATTCGCAGTTACTTTTCATAAAGCTTCTTGAGACGGCTTCTGGGTAGATACGGCTACTTTGGCTGTGTGCTCGTCTGAAGGCCTACCAGGCGCGACAGCAGAATCACCGTATATAGCACGCCAATCACTGCCTCGAAGATCGCAAACGACTGGGCGTAGAACCCTTGCGGGGCGATATCGCCATAGCCCACGGGTGTTAACGTGACATAACTATAATAAAACAGTTGCTGCCAGTTAATCGGCACCCCTGATGACACTACAAAAGAGCCTGGCACGATCCATTCAATCAGCGCAAAGATCGCTGTAAAACCTGATCCGATCACCAGATATATCGAAGCGGCAGCCACTAGCACATCGGACATCATCTCGGTCGCGCGGAAGATATAGAGTGCCAGCACCACTCCGATGACAAGATGATAGGCGATAGAGGTAAGATAAACCGCCAGAGTGGTATAAGTACCCGGAGTATAGGAGTTTGTCAGTCCAGCCACGATCACTGCCACTCCACTGACAACCGCCAGTGTGCGCAAACGTCGGCCAGCCAACAGCGAAAAGGTTGCTACGACGAAGATAGACCCATAAAAAAAATAAAACAGCGCAGGCCAGATACCCTCTGCACCCGATAATGGGTAGGTCAAATTGTGCAACAAAATCGCCAGTAAAAGACCGATTGTCACCCGTAAACCACCAAGCCGAGCGGGAGCACTTGTCATGCTGCCCTCCCTTCACGATGGGCGGTTGCTGCCAGGGTGATCATCACGACCAAGACCCCGCCTCCCAACCACAAGCCATTCAGATGCATTGTTAATACCAGCCAGGCCCAAGCCGCAAGAGCCACCCCGGCAAGCAGATAGCAGACGGGTAGTTTCGAGGCCATGGTGCGATGAAACATTGCCGATCCTACCAAAAAGATCGTTGGACCAGCGAAAGCAAACAACGCCGTTGTGGTATGAATGGCATCATACGGATGAGCAACGATCAGCTCGATAGCGACGGCCACCACAATAGCGCCGCAGACCATCACTCCGTGGGCATAGGCCAAACCTGCCCGAGCCAGCCGCGTATGATCAGCCGCATGTTCAAAGCTGTGCTCGCCTGCCTCAGCAAGATGTACGAAATAGATCCACCATAGCGTAATAATCAACAAAAAGCCGATAGCCGCAGCAGCGATGACACCAGCCCCCAAAGATTGACTAACGAGCAAGCCCCCCAAAAGCAGGATGGATTCGCCAAGCGCAATAATAAAGACCTGCTGGTTGCGCTCCAAAAGATGCAGACCGCGCAAGGGCCAGCTATCCATGGGCGTGGCTCCTTTACCAGGTAACCAAAAACCAGCATAGGGCGCGGAATAGTCGATTACTACAGCAATGATCCACAACTCTAATCTAGCGCTGGGGATCAGAGCGCCAGCAACCCAGAACAAGCCCGATATCGCACTCCATGCACAAAGCTGTGCATAGCTTCTCCCCATCTGTTCACCACGAAAAACGATGGACATATAGCCCGCACGTATCAGCGCCATGGCAACATAAGCACCCACAAAAAGGCCTGCACGAGAGGAGAAAGCATACGGGATTGCAATCGCCATCAGCAGTGCGCAAGCCATGAGCACAATCATCAGAACGCGCCCACTGGCATGATCGGGATCAAGCCAGTTAGTCGCCCATGACGTGTAATTCCACGCCCACCAAGCCGCCGCGAAAAGCGTAACGGCCTCAAGCGCACCTACCCAGTTGTCGTGGGCTAATAGGAAGTGTGAAAGCTGGATAATTGCAAAAACATAGACCAAGTCAAAGAAAAGCTCGACATTGGTCACATGTGGGGTCTCGCCTAAACCAATATTACGCAACGCAGTCTTTGGAGCGAGCCTATGAAGAGCTGTTACCATCATGAAATCTTCCCTCTGTTATCGCCAGCAGTTATCCCTGGAACCCTCCTTAGTTTCTCCGCGACCACAAAATAGCAACCACCGCCGGAACAGCGAAAACGATCAACAAGAACGGCAGCTCCTGCATCACGCTGTAGCCCGCCTGACTGACACCAATCCACATATTGATAGCAGTACAAATTAACCAGACCACGAGATATACAGGCAGAAGCCGCGCGAATCGGATTGAAGCAATACGAGCCAAGACGACAAAAACCGCCAACAATACCAATCCAGCGAGGATGACCATAACCGTATGCATGAAACGTCTCCTTTGAATCTAAAAAGGTAGCCGGCGGTGATATTCGTCAGCCACCCAATTTATTTTGTGGTATAGCCGCCGTTGACAAGAATTGTCTGGCCAGTCATCCACCATCCACTAGATACCATGAAAAGGATCCAAGGAGCGATATCCTCAATATCAGTCAGGCCGGTTTTTGAGAAAGGCGAAAGTGCCGCAGCCGTCTTATGGTAGGCAACAGCATCCTCACCTTCAGCAGGGTAAAAGAAAGGCGTATCCATCGGCCCTGGCCCAATCGCAGTAACAGAAATACCCCGCTCCCCAAGCTCTTTTGATGCCGCCCGCGTGAAGTGCTCAACAGGTGCCTTTAACCCTTCATAAGCCGCATAAAATGGCGTGTAAGCCCCCAGGAGTGACGTCACAAGAGTACAGACCTTGCCATGATCGTTAACGTACTTACCTGCCTCCTTCAGGAAAAAGAACGCTGCCTTAACATTAACTGCACAAGACTGATCGAAAACCTCTTCGGTCACTTCGGCAATCGGCCGCTTAACCACCATACCGACGGTATTGATGGCAATATCGGGCCTACCCACTGCAGCAACAGTATCCTGAAAGAGTTTTTCCATGGCTGCCGCGCTAGTTAGATCAGCTTGGAATGCGACTGCCTCGGCTCCTGCCGCCCGAATCAAGGCCAAGGTTTGCTCGGCAGCCTGCTTAGCAGAATCACTGTTGTAGTGGATCGCTACAGCCTTGGCCCCCGCTTTTGCAAATTCTTGCGCAAGCAAGCCACCCAAGTTCTTCGCACCACCAGCGATCAGCACTACCTTACCTTCAATACTATTAATAGACATCACTCATCCCTCACGTTAAGTATCATCACCGCTCAACATCACGGCCTACGGATAAGATGACGCGTTGTCTGATCATGATAAACATGCGAATATCAACATGACCTGTCGGAATTAACGAACAATAGCAATGGATCGCATCAGGCAAATGCAAATCTTCATCCAAGTGATGGAGAGTGGGAATTTCACTCGGGCAGCTGAGGCACTGGCTATCCCGCGCTCTACTGTCTCAACGGAAATCCAGGTATTGGAAGACAGGCTGCAAACGCAGCTTCTATTCCGTACCACCCGTAAGGTCGCTCCAACCCAGGACGGTAGGCGGTTTCTAGAAACGGCACAGGATATCATCGATGCAGTAGCGGCCTCTGAACAGATGTTCTTGCAAGGCAACTTGCGCCTAAGTGGGCGACTGCGCGTCGATATTCCAAGTCGCATAGCTCGTCGACTAATCCTCCCTGCACTACCAGGCTTTATAGACCAGCATCCTTCTCTGGCTATTGATCTTAGTGCAAGCGATAGAATGGTGGATCTGATCGCTGATGGTGTCGACTGTGTCCTGCGGCTTGGAATACTAGAAGATTCAGACCTTGTTTGCCGCCCACTTGGCGAAGTGGATTTCGTAACTTGCGCTAGCCCCGAGTATTTGGCACACCATGGGTTACCAAAGAAGCTTAATGATCTAAGCTCTCATTTGATGGTCAACTACTCCACCCAACTTCCAGCCTCAACCGCGACACTGGAATTCCAGCAGAGTGAACGTTTGGTAGAAATCGAAATGCGTAGTGCCATTACCGTCGACGGGGCTGAGGCCTATATCGCGGCGGCCCTGTCTGGGCTTGGCTTAATTCAGGTGCCCACCTATGATGTACGTCATCTTTTTGAAAGAGGCGAGCTCAAAGAGATACTGCCTGACACACCACCACCGTCTATTCCACTCTCGTTTCTGTTCGCCAAACGACGTAACCTATCCCCCAAAGTGCGTGTTTTTTTACACTGGCTGGAAAGCATACTTGAGGGGCACGGCGTTATTTCGCAAAGCTCTACACAAAGAGAGAGCACTGACAAGTCAGCATAGTGCTGCCCGCCGTGTCGGCCGATCACCCATCTTAACTAATCGCTGAGTAAGCGTGTTCAACCGCACCGGACTGCCTTCAGCGCCTGCACAAATAATATCTTGCGCCCATCCAGGTAGCTGAGGCGACAAACGATAATAAACCCACTGCCCCTCTCGCTGATCGATTAGCAATCCACACTGCCGCAACTGGGCCAAATGACGCGACACTTTAGGCTGCGACTCTTCTAGCGCATAGGTCATTTCACACACGCACAGCGATTGCTCTTTGGCGATCAAGAGCACCAGCATTAACCGTGTCTCGTCACTTAGGCACTTGAACACCTGCAGTGCATTCAGGCTGGCAGCTTTTCCCACGGACACCTTCCAAAAAAATGAGTAGCCAAAACAGTTTATACGCTCCTAACCGGTAGACACAAAAAATCACCCAGGATGCCATAGAACATTGAGCGAGGGCATTGAGTGTTATTATAAACAGGTCGTAGAGATGCGAAATGGTCGTTTTAGGCTAGCGACTGCGAGAGAATGCTTACTAGAAAGGTGAGACTAAAAGAAAAGAAAAAACAGAATGGCTCCCCGAGCAGGACTCGAACCTGCGACCCAATGATTAACAGTCATTTGCTCTACCAACTGAGCTATCGGGGAACATTTACCGTAGGCGGTAATTAAAGCAGAACAGCAATTTGGCTCCTCGAGCAGGACTCGAACCTGCGACCCAATGATTAACAGTCATTTGCTCTACCAACTGAGCTATCGAGGAACATTACATTTTGCTGCTGTGTTTTGAGCGAAGCCACTGAAAGCATTCATATAACTTACTTCAGTATGTTGGCTCCTCGAGCAGGACTCGAACCTGCGACCCAATGATTAACAGTCATTTGCTCTACCAACTGAGCTATCGAGGAACTGCTCAAACACGGTGCGTAGTATACTGATAGAAACGCTCGGGTCAAGTATCGATTATAGGTTAACGGCTAGCCCCGGGTTTCTTGTGTCCGTATAATGCCGCCATTCAATGGCTGTACGTTACACTGCCCATTACGATTGCAGTCATGTTTTCATTCATCCCTCGTCCCCCGACGACTCATAGATGACAGGTACCGATGGCGAAGAAGCTCTTTATCAAAACGCACGGCTGCCAAATGAACGAGTACGACTCCTCGCGTATGGCAGATCTGCTCGGCGAATCTCACCAGCTGGAATTGACCGATAACGAAAAAGAAGCTGACGTTATCTTGTTGAACACCTGCTCTATTCGCGAAAAAGCCCAGGACAAGGTGTTTCATCAACTGGGTCGCTGGAAAAAGCTAAAAGACGCCAATCCAGACCTCGTGATTGGTGTTGGCGGCTGTGTGGCAAGCCAAGAAGGTGAGGCGCTGCGTAAGCGCGCGCCTTTTGTCGATATGATTTTTGGCCCACAGACGCTTCACCGCGTGCCAAAAATGCTGGATGCGCGCAATAACAACCAGATTGCTGCGGTCGATGTCACTTTTCCAGAAATCGAAAAGTTTGATCACCTGCCGCAGCCAAAATCTGATGGCGCAACCGCTTTTGTTTCTGTCATGGAAGGCTGCTCGAAATACTGCACATTCTGTGTGGTGCCTTATACCCGCGGTGAAGAAGTCTCCCGCCCCTTTGAATCGGTTATTGATGAAGTCATTCACTTAGCCGATCAAGGGGTGCGAGAAATTAACCTGCTTGGCCAGAACGTGAACGCTTATCGCGGTGAAAATGACGAGGGCGATGAGATCGACCTTGCCGAGCTAATCGCCTGCGTTGCTGCAGTGGATGGTATTGATCGCGTGCGTTTTACGACCTCTCACCCGGTGGAATTTACGGATAGCCTGGTAGATGCGTTTGCCGACATTCCGGAACTGGTGAGCCACCTACATTTACCGGTACAGTCAGGTTCTGACCGTATTTTAAGTGCGATGAAACGCGGCCATACCGCAGAAGAGTACATCGAGAAGATGGAGCGGATCCGCGCCAACCGCCCGGATATTAGCTTCTCTTCCGACTTTATCATCGGCTTCCCTGGCGAAACCGAAGAGGATTTCGAAGCAACGATGGATCTGATTCATCGCATCGGCTTTGATCACTCGTTCAGCTTCGTTTACTCGGCACGCCCAGGCACACCCGCCTCCGGCCTGCCAGACGAAACGCCGGAAAGTGTCAAAAAACAGCGTCTCGCCATTTTGCAGGAGCGAATTCTGCAGCAGGCAGCGCAAATCAGCCGACGCATGGTAGGCACTACCCAGCGGGTGTTGGTATCCGGTTTCTCACCGCGAGACCCGGGACAGCTCTCAGGGCGCACCGAAAATAACCGCGTGGTTAACTTCCGGGCAGCCAACCCAACAGAACTGATCGGCTACTTTGTAGACGTGGAGATTACCGAAGCGCTGCCCAACTCGTTGCGCGGCGATCTCGCTTCTCCAGAGCGTTATTAACTGCTCACTTATCCTAGGTAATTGCCCCGGCATCGCCGGGGCAGTAAGCTGAGTCTCACATACATCAACTAATGGGTTTCTTACTCTTGAGCCAGCCATCACCTCAGGCCAATCGCATTATCACCCTAAGCCTTGAACCCAATGATCCGCAGCGCCTTGCTAGCCTCTGCGGCCAACAGGACGAGCATCTAAAACTGATTGAGAGCCGCCTGGACGTGACGTTGCGCAACCGTGGCAACGTGTTTCAGCTGGCCGGCGCCGCTAACCGGATCAAAGCCGCCGCTAACGTGCTTGAGCACCTTTACCGTGAAACTGCGGCAGAAGAACTTGCAGCAGACACAGTTCACCTCTTCCTTCAGGAATCTGGCTTAGAAGCGCTAGAAGAAGAGGATGATAGCGACATCAACAGCGATGACGTGATTATGCGTACACCGCGCACCATGATTAAGCCTCGTGGCCTTAATCAGCAGCGCTACGTACAAAGCATTCGCGAGCACGATATCAATTTCGGTATTGGGCCTGCCGGTACGGGAAAAACATACTTGGCGGTTGCCGCGGCGGTAGAAGCACTAAATCAGCAGGAAGTACGCCGCATTCTGTTAGTTCGCCCAGCAGTAGAAGCAGGCGAAAAGCTTGGCTTTCTACCTGGCGACCTTGCCCAGAAAATCGACCCTTACCTCCGCCCGCTCTACGATGCACTGTACGAGATGATCGGCTTCGAACAGGTCGCTAAGCTTATTGAGCGTCAAGTGATCGAGATTGCCCCGCTGGCCTATATGCGTGGGCGTACGCTGAATAACTCCTACATCATCCTGGACGAAAGCCAGAACACCACGCCGGAACAGATGAAGATGTTCCTGACACGGATTGGTTTTGGTTCAACAGCGGTGATTACCGGCGATATTACCCAGGTAGACCTGCCTCGCGGACAGCGCTCTGGTCTTTCACAGGTGCTGGATGTTCTCAAGGAAACCCCCGGCATCGGCGTGACCCACTTTGCTGCGAAAGACGTTGTGCGTCACCCGCTGGTTCAGCGGATCATCGAAGCCTATGACGAGTTTGAGTCGCAGCAGGAAGTGCAAGAGCGCGCTCGCCGTGAAGCTCGCCAACAGGAGCGCGAAGCCCGCATGCAAGCACTTGAACGCGCAGGAGAGGCGCCTCGATGAGTAACATCGTGATTGACCGCCAGGCGGCCATCAATGAGCCGTTGCTTCCCACCCTTGAGCAGCTCACCCACTGGGTGGGCTGTGTCTTCTCACGCCACCCCGATGATGAGCGCTTAGAGCTGACGATTCGCTTTGTGGATGAAGCAGAAAGCCAAGCACTCAATCGAGATTATCGGGGTAACGATAAATCAACCAACGTGCTCTCGTTTCCTTTTGAGAATCCTCCCGGCGTCTGTTTACCGTTACTTGGCGACCTGATTATTTGCCATGCCGTGGTTGCCCATGAAGCCCAAGAACAACAGAAGCCTCTTGAGCATCATTACGCACACATGGTGGTGCACGGCACACTGCACTTAATGGGCTATGACCACATTGAAGAGCAAGAAGCGGAAGAAATGGAACAATTAGAGCGCGAGCTGCTTGCCACTCTCAATATTCCTGACCCGTATCACGAGTAAGCTGTTAACCTGATCGATAATTACTTTTAGGGTGGTGTATCCCCCGACTCAGTGATAAAACGACAGACTGCTTGCCCGTAGCCATCTTCACATAGGGAGCCTCTGATTAATGTGATGAGCGCAGGCCAGACAAGGCAAAAATTAACGAAAAAAGGATCGGACTCGCGTTCGAGTTTACGGGCTGTAAATGAGCATTTTGACCGGGCTCGCGCACGAGGCGATTTTTAACGCAGTATGGCCAAGCGTAGTTAATCAGAGGTTTCATAGCTGTTTTTAAGTAGTGCTTTGACGTACTGTTTGCACACAACTATTTGCAAGTCACTATTTGCACGTAATAGAGAGATTAGACGCAATGAGCGAAGACCGATCGAGCAACTCAAATCAAAAATCCTGGCTCGAGAAACTCTTTGGCGCCCTTTCCGGAGACAATGACGAACCTAGCTCGCGCGATGAGCTAATGACGTTTTTACGCCACACCGCAGGGAAACTGAAACTAGATCAAGACGCTATTATGATTATTGAAGGCGCTCTTGAGATCAGCGATCAGCAAGTGCGTGAAATATTGATTCCACGCTCTCAGGTGTCGGCAATTACCCTTGACCAAACCAGCGATGGCTACTTGCCATTGATCCAAGAAACAGGGCACTCCCGCTATCCGGTCATTGGCGAGAATCTTGACGATGTAAAAGGTATTTTACTGGTTAAAGATTTGCTCCCCCTGCTCTCTCAAACGCAAGAAAGCCGTGATGCCTTTAAGCTGGAAGACGTGCTGCGCCCGGCAATGTTTATTCCCGAGTCCAAACGCCTAAACAGCTTGCTGAAGGAATTCCGTGACACCCATAACCACATGGCCATTGTGGTAGATGAGTACGGCGGCACGGCTGGCATTATTACTATCGAAGATATTCTGGAGCAGATCGTTGGGGATATCGAAGATGAGCACGATACCGATGAAGAGGACGATATCCGCACGCTGGACAATGGCCACTTCGCCATTCGTGCTCTCACACCAATTGAAGACTTCAACGAACGCTTTGGCAGCGAATTTTCTGATGACGAATTCGATACTGTCGGAGGCCTTGTGATGCAACAATTTGGCCACTTACCAGGCCGTGGCGAACATACTAGCCTGGGCGGCTGGCGGTTCGTCATTCTTAATGCCGATAATCGACGCATTCGGTTACTGGAAGCTTATCGCGATGACACCAGTGAAAATGCTACCGATGGCGACGACAGCGACGGCTAGTCAACCGCCCACTTCAACCTGCCGATAGGATATCACCATGGGGTTGACGCCCACCTTTGCACTCCAGCTGCTGGCTGCCCTCGTGGCCGGTGGTTTCACGACGCTTACCGCTTCACCATTTGAATTATGGTGGCTAGGGCCCATCGCCATCGGCCTGCTTTATGTTGGCCTGCATACATTAAGTCCTGCTCAAGCAGCACTAAAAGGCTGGCTATACGGCGTAGCGCTCTTTGCCAGCGGCACTTCTTGGGTATATGTATCCATTCACGATTACGGCTATACCGGCGTTCCCCTGGCGGTATTTCTGACTGCTCTGTTTGTGTCCGTATTAGCCCTCTTTTTTGCAGGCACGTTTTGGCTTTATCGACGTTTTTGCAGCCCGCGCTGGGCATTGGCTAGCTTTGCAGGGGCATGGGTACTGGGGGAAGTACTACGCACTTATCTGTTTACCGGCTTTCCGTGGCTATTGGTTGGCTCCAGCTATGTGGATTCACCGCTGGCCAACTGGGCACCAGTAGGCGGCGTTTACTTACTTTCCCTGCTGGTAGTGCTCACAGGCACCTTAGGCGCTGAACTGCTGCGACGCCAATGGTGGGCAGCGCTGCCATTAGCCGCTATCTGGCTCGTTCCGTTGGCCCTACCCTCACTGTGGACGACACCAGCAAGCGAGCCCACGCGCGTTGCGCTACTTCAGGGTAATCTGCCCCAGCTATTAAAGTGGACCCCCGAAGGCCAGCGCGTAGCAGCCAATACCTATAGCGATTTAACCCGCCGTGTCGCGGATGATGCCGATCTCATTCTGTGGCCCGAAACCGCCCTGCCAATGATCGACAACCAAGCTCGCCCGGTGTTAGAGCGCGTACAAGCCAACTTACCGCCAAGCACCGCGCTATTAACCGGCATTGTTCAACTCGACGAAGACAACCGTTATTTCAATAGTGTGATTGGTGTTGGCAACGTAGAAGGCAGCTATCAAAAAGAGCATCTAGTGCCGTTTGGTGAATACCTGCCGCTTGAAAGCGTGTTACGGGGTGCTATCGATTTCTTTGATCTACCGATGTCGAGTTTTTCTAAAGGCGCCTCCGAACAAACGCCCATGCAGGCTGCCGGTGTGACAATTGGCAACGCTATTTGTTATGAGATTATCTACCCACAGTTGGTTGCACAACGCGCAGCAGACAGCGACGTGATTGTGACGGTATCCAATGACACTTGGTTTGGCGCTTCCATTGGCCCCCACCAACACTTGCAAATGGCCCGCCTGCGCGCGCTAGAGAATGGTCGTTATGTCGTGCGCGCTACCAGCAACGGCATTACCGCGATTATTAATCCCCGTGGCGAGCTGGTAGATAGCGCTGCGCAATTTGAAACCACCTACCTTATTGGCGAATTTTACGCCATGGAAGGGGCAACACCGTTTACCCGCACGGGTAGTTGGCCTGCATGGCTATTCGCTGGCCTGCTACTGTTACCGGGCTTGATACGCAAGCGTTAAAACCAAGGAGGCCGTTTCCAGCGGGCAGGGGCGGCGTAGCCGCCCCTGCGAAGCCATGCAAATCAGTTGAATCATCGTCGAAGTGTCGAACCAAAGCTAAAGCTCCCTCCCACAACATCCGAGCAGCCAAGTGCTTATGCATACGTTGCAAGAATGTAGATACTATCGAAACAATGGCTACCTATGATAAGTGCCCGCTTAATTTTATTCAGGCACTTATCACCAAGTAATAAAATATCGCTTTAACTGAAAATTTTTAAGAATTATATTCAGCGCTTTTTTATAGCTGTTCTTTATAAATTCGCCCGCCTTTCATAATCATGCGTAAGTTACGTTCTGGGTCTTTTAGAAACTCAAGATCGCGACTTGGGTCGCCATCTACGACTAAGAGATCAGCTAGTGCACCTGGTTCAATGCGCCCAAGTACACCAGGATAAGGATTACGCGGACCTGAAAGTGACAACAAATCACCGTTATGCCCTGTTGCCATTGCCAACACTGTTAACGGATCATAAAAGCGCGTTAATTTTGCCAAATGCCGCAGTTGATTCGGGGTGTTTTTAGGGCTAAAGAGAATGTCGGTACCCCAGGCAGTTTTCACATTAAACCGCTGTGCCATTTCATAAGCACGAGCGGTACCTTCAGACACTTGGCGCTGAGACTCTCGGCGCGCAGCATCAGGGTAAACATTAGCATCTTCATCTTGCAGGAAAGGCTGAAGGCTCCACCACGTGCCTTCTCCAGCCATCATTCTTACCGATTCTTCATCGGCCAATTGGCCATGCTCAATCGACTTAACGCCGGCTCGCAGAGCGCGCTGGATACCACGTGACGTATACACATGCACCATCACATAGGTGCCCCAATCATCGGCAGCCTCAACCGCTGCGCGTAGCTCTCGTTCCGTAAACTGGGTACTGTCTAATGGATCGTAAACCGACGCGACCCCACCGCCAGCCATCAATTTGATCTGCGAGGCACCTAGCATTAGCTGCTCACGTGTGCGCTTGAGCACTTCAGCCTCACCATCCGCAATCATTGCAACACCCTGACGCTCGACTTCACTTAGCGGTGTTGTGCTGCCACGAGGTACGTCATGGCGCATTCTAAAATCACCGTGGCCCGATGTTTGAGAAATCATCGCCCCTGCGGGAAATATCCTAGGGCCATTCACAATACCTTCATCAATAGCACGCTTTAACGCAAACGACGGCCCCCCTACATCCCTAACTGAAGTCACACCACGCATTAAGGTTCGTTCTGCTTCTCTGGCTGCCACCAAATGCACATAGCCAATATCAGCAGTCATGGCTTCCATCTGGGAGATGGCCGCTAGGGTGGTGTGCCAATGGGCATCAATCAAACCGGGCATCAATACACGACCGCCGCAATCAATGACATCAATACCTTCTACCTCTCCACTACCGTCTAGAATAGCGTCGATACGGCCATCTTCTACCCTGATTGATACACCATCACGCAGCGGGCCACCGTTGCCATCAAACAGCTTAAAATTGGTTAACAGCAGAGGTCCATCATGGGCCTTTGGCTGCTGCCCAACGGCAAACGGCACATGTAAACCTGCGAAAAGTGCCATCACCGCCGCTGTTCCCCCAATCATTTGGCGACGGGTAATCTCTGCCATCACCCGTTCATGAAAGCGTTGCAATATCGGCGACCCACAACAGCATGCCCCGTGGCTATGATGAACGTGGGCATCTGTTAACACTGGCGAAAATAAAGAACGGGCAGTTGGGGGCATGGCTAGAGCCTCGCTTAGCGGTAAGAAGTACAAGCAACTTTTCAAGACTTAAACCCAGAAGACTAAGTCAGCATTTCATCGCTTAATGCTATTTAATATATCTCAAATTTCCCAACAGGCAATTTCATAACAGTCGCTTTATCGAAAACTTGCGATGAATGCTAGCGAGCTAACATAGCTCACTAAAGCTTTAAGTGACGGTCAACGAAAACCAACGAATTTCCGATAAACTTTTTTCATTTATTGCACTTAACACCTACATTGTGGTTTAACATTTTTAATAAACAACAAATGAGGTGATGAGTTGTGAAAAGCTCGGGCATTTTTTTATGGGCATCACTACTTGTGATAGCCACAGCATCACCCAGCCAATCTGCTCAAGCACAACCACTCGCACTAGAAGACGCTTGGCAACAACTGCGCAGCCAAGACGATGACGTTGCCGCAGGCCAAGCTGCCCAACAACGCGCCGCTGCACTGCTTTCCACCCGCAATAATTTACTGCTGCCGCAAATAGACCTGTTAGGCTCTTATACCCACCTCGATGACCCAATTGAAGTAGATGCACTTGCGCTTAATCCGCTTAGCAGCGTCGCTGACTCTTTGCCTGGCCAACTGTTAGTTGACCTTATTGGTGGTCCCAATGCATTTCGTACACCGGTCACTAACCGCAATGTTGCCAGAAGCTCGTTAGCGATGTTTTGGCCGCTCTATACGGGGGGCAAAATCAGCTCTGCGCGGGAACTATTAACACTGGAAGAGCGGGAAGCCTCCCTACTACTTGAAGAGGTCTACCGCGTCCGCTTCATGGATTTAGTAACCGCTTATTACGGACTAGTCATGGCAGAGCGTGCGCTGACGACTCAACAGCAAGCTGAAGACACCCTTGCTCAGCATTACCGCTCTGCTCGTGCACTTGAAGAGCAGTATCAAATTGCCCGGGTAGAACGCTTAGCCGCCGAAGCAGCCTATGACCGTTCACGCATCACTACCCGTGCTATTCGCGAACAGCGTGATAGCGCCCAGCAAGCATTAGCGTCGTTGGTGCACTATGCACCTTCTGAATCTAGCTTAGGAGGTCACTCACCGGGCCCAACGCCTACGTCTCCCCTGTTTACGCTTGCGTCGCTGCCGCCAATTGGGCATTTTCAACCAGGGCTAGCCGACCACCCTGCTCTCAGGCTATTAGCTAATACCCAGGCACAGGCTGAAAGCGTGGTTGAGGCAAGCCGTGGACTTTATCATCCCAATATTTTCATGTTTGGCAGCTACAACCTTTATGAAGACGACTCTTTAGCAAGCGATCTCACGCCCGACTGGCTAGTTGGCGTTGGCGTCAGCATGCCACTGGTAGACCGAAGCGGACGGAGTGGCAAAGTACAGGCAGCGGTGAGCACTGTTTCGGAATTACGCTATCGCCAGCAGGCCGCCTCCCGCAAGCTGGAATTGCTGCTCGACCAACACTACCGTGAAGCGAATCAAGCGCTTGAAGAGTATAACGACCTCGCAAGTACAGTGGCGTTGGCAGAAGAGAGCCTGCGCCTGCAAATACTGGCTTTCTCAGAAGGGGTTGGTCGAGCACTCGATGTGATTGATGCCCAAACCTTTCTATCCACGACCCACACGCGCCGTGATGCTGCCGCCTTCCGGTTCGTCATGTCACTTACCCAGTTACTCAGTATTACAGGTCAACAAGAATCACTGTTTGCTTACCTTAGCGAGGGGGATCCAATTCCGTGACCACGCGCAGATTTCTCATCCTGGTCGTATTGGCAGGGATCGCCATCGCAGTATCCGTTGTTTTTTGGCACACCTATAGCACACCCCCTCTTCGCTTACAGGGTCAGATAGAAGCTCAACAATATATGGTGTCTTCAAAAGTACCTGGTCGGCTTGCAGAGATTGACGTACGACGTGGAGATAGCGTCAATGTCGGTGATCGGGTATTCCGTATTGAGAGCCCTGAGCTTGAGGCAAAACTCACCCAGGTCGATGCACTCGATACGATCAGCCGTTCGCTGGCACAAGCAGTGGAAGGCGGTACTCGGGAAGAAAAAATTGCTGTCGCACGCAGTGAGTTTCAGAAATCCCAAGCGGCAGAAACCTTGGCACGAACAACCTACGAACGTACTCGCGTACTAGCAGAGCAAGGCGTTGTGGCACGCCAACGACTAGACGAGGCCTTTACACTGCTACGGGTAGCGGAACAGACGCGTGTAACTGCAGCGGAAGTGCTTAGATTAGCAGAGGCTGGCCCTCGCGAAGAAGCACGCACCGCTAGCCGCGCTGGCGAAGAGATGACCTCCAGCCTGCGCGACGAGATCAACGAACTGCTTGAAGACTCAATGGCGTTTGCCCACCATCAAGGCATCATCAGCAATGTCTTACTAAATACAGGTGAACTGGTACCCCAGGGTTTCCCAGTGGTCATGATTACTGATTTAGATGAGGCATGGGCACTATTTAATGTGCGTGAAGACCTGCTACAGCATTTTTCGCAAGGAACCGAGTTCGATCTGGATATTCCCTCTCTTGGCCAACAGGCACGCTTCCGAGTCAGCCACATCGCAGCGTTGGGCGACTTTGCTACTTGGCGTGCCACGGTGCCAGGGCGCGGCTTTGATATGCGCACGTTTGAAGTGGAAATGCACCCGGTCGAGCCAGTACCTGGCCTAAGGGCAGGCATGAGTGTATTGCTTGATTTACCTTCTGAGGATGCGCGGTCAGGTAGCCAACATGGAACCGACTAGGCTGAATGGCTGGCAGGCGCTGCGCAGCCAGCCTTGGCTGCTAGCCCTGGCAGGATGGCTCCCCCCATTAATGACGCTGTTATTTATTGCCGTATTTGAAATGGGCACCCCACAATCGCTGCCCGTGGGCGTAGTCGATTTAGACCATACCGCTGAATCCCGTTCGCTACAGCGTTATTTAGATGCCAGCCCAGCGTTAGATATGCTTAACCCCTATCCTTCGGCAAGTGAAGGGGCCGAAGCGCTACAGCGTGGTGACGTCTTAGCACTATTGATCATTCCACGTGACTTTGGCCGCGACTTACGTCTCTCGCTCAGCCCTGAAGTCGTCGCTTTCTACAATAGCCAATACCTGCTGGCCGGAAAATTCATATCCTCCGCGTTAACTCAGTCAGGTATGACCTTCGCCGCCGAAGCAGGTGTTGCATTGCGGCTTGGTCAAGGTTATGCGTTACCACAAGCCGTAGCCGCAGCGGCTCCCGTGCGGCCACAAATTACCTCCCTTTATAACTCTGGGATGAGCTATGCCCGCTTTTTAGTCACCACGATCACACCCGCACTTTGGCAAATTGTGATTGTTGTCGCCACGCTGCTTACACTTTGCTGGCGGCTCGAAAAAGCACCTTTACCAGCCACTTTCTCCGCTAGAAGTATCGCACTTTGGCAACTACTGACGCCTATTTCGTTGCTGCTTTGGCTTCAGGGAGTATTAATGCTGGGCCTGTATAGTTACTTTCTCGGCTGGTCACCAGAGGACAGCCTTGCTTGGTTAGTGGCCGGAATGGCACTGATGGTACTGGCCGTGCAAAGTATGGCTACGCTGATTCTCTCCGCGGTTGCCAACAAAGTACGCGCACTAAGCCTTTGCGCCGCCTATCTAGCGCCAGCCTTTGCCTTTATGGGAATTACCTTCCCAAGAGGCGATATGAATATGCTGGCACGGGTCTGGGGTAACTTAATGCCATCCACACACTATATTGAACTCCAGGTAGCAGTGGCTGACCACGGAGCACCGCTGGCTACTCTGCTACCGCCCTTATTGATATTGCTGCTGTTTCTGCTGCCACTCCCCTTAGCCATTCATGCCTTACCAAGACAATTAAACATCAACCCTGCCGAGCAGGTGTCCTAATGAGTGCCTGGCAACGGTGTTGGCAAGCGTGGCAGGTAGAGATTGCGAATATATTTGCTGATCGGGCCGTGCTGCTCGTTATTGTTGGCGGCTTACTGTTCTATGCCGTTCTTTACCCTCTTCCCTATCATAAGAGTGTGCCGGGAGAGCAAGCGGTGGCGGTGGTGAATCATGACCACACTCATCTAGCGCGGCAACTTATCCGCATGGCAGATGCGGCTCCTCAAATTCGAGTCGCCGCCCAGCCTTCCAGCATGGCGGAAGCAGAAGCCTTACTGGCCAATGATGATGTTCATGGACTCCTGATTATTCCGTCTGGCTTCGAGCGGGATGTTTATTTAGGTCGACCTACCAGCCTGTCTTTCGCTGGGGACGCCAGTTACTTTCTAATTTACGGCAATGTTGTCGAGGGCTTGCTGACGGCCGCGACGACACTCAGTGTACAAACCCAAATCGTTGGTAGCTTAATGAAAGGGGAAAACCCTGCTCAGATTCCCGGTCAGATCATGCCTATGCGAATCACTACTAAGCCCGCGTTCAACCCCACGTCTGGCTACATCAATTACATTGTGCCCGCTGTCTTCGTATTAATTCTGCACCAGACGCTGCTAATTGCCGCGGGTAGCGTAACCATCAAAGATCGTGCACGCAGGCGTCTGGGACAAACCGCGCCATCGCTTGCATTAGCACTGCCGCTTCGACTCTTCACCTTTATGCTTATCTACCTGTTATTTGCCATGCTCTATTTTGGCTTTTTCTTTCAGCTTTATGGTGTCCCCCATGTTGCTGCACCTAGCGAATTACTCGTCTTCAGCGTGCTATTTTTCATGAGCGCCACGCTGTTCGCCATTTGGCTTGGCTACTTGCTTCCGCGACCAGAACTTCCCACTGTCCTGGTGCTCCTCTCGTCACTACCGATCGTCTTCACCGCAGGGTTTGCTTGGCCTGCAGAAAGCTTGCCCAAGTGGCTTGACACCCTAAGCCTACTGATTCCTGTAAAACCTGGCATACAAGGTTTTTTGGCGATTAACCAAATGGGGGCTCCACTGCTCAGTATCGGGCGGGAAATTAGCGTACTGGTTGGATTATGCGTTCTGTATGGCGGATGGCTTTGGTGGCTCGCTTGGCAGCAACGCCAGCCAAGCCCACGACAAGCTCATTGCAGTGACATTGCTGAAAGGGACGAATAAAGGGCTACTAACAGAAGGAGTATTAATAGTAGAGACGCAAATGGCGGTGATGTCTCAATCGGTCAACCCGCACGAGACACACCGCCATTTTCTACCACTCTAAACGTTACCGTTAGTGTAAAGATAAACGTAACGGTTTTTCATCAGCCCATCATGCCATGGTGGCAAATTATTCTGCGGCAGGGAGTTCGCCCAGCACCTCAGGAATCGTCATTTTCACATAGCGACCAGGCGCGCTTTCAATAACACTTAGCCCACCTTCTCCAGGCTGACGCGCGGGCACCATTTTTTCCGGATCAGGATCTGCATAGCCGTTCTCCGTCACCCAGGCCTGCCAATGCGGCCACCAGGAGCCTTCATTAAAGGTCGAGCCTTCTTGCCATGCATCATGCGTTTCGGGCAGCGCATCGTTGGTCCAATAGCCGTATTTATTCTTATGAGGAGGGTTCACAATGCCCGCGATATGGCCAGAACCACCCAACACAAACGTCACCGGCCCTTTGGGCAACAGCGCGCCATAATACGTACTGTTCCACTTAGCGATGTGATCTTCTTTCGTCGATACGAAATAGCAGGGGGCCGATATTTTACGAAGGTCAATCTTCACCTCGTCCAACTCAATGCCACCCGGCTCGACCAAGCGATTTTCCAAGTACATATGGCGCAGATACCACGCATGCGTACCTGCTGTCAGGTTTGTGCCATCGGTATTCCAATACAGCAGGTCAAACGCTGCGGGTACTTCGCCCTTCAGGTAATTATTGATATAGAACGACCAGAAAAGATCATTCTCACGCAATAAATTAAAGGTATAGGCCATTGAACGGCCATCTAAATACCCCTTCATTTCTAGCGTGTTTTCGATTCCCTCAACCACGCGCTCGTTAAGGAATACGCCAATATCACCGGGATCGCGGAAATCTTGCAGCGTCGCCATGTAGGTAACGGACTTCACCTTGCGACCACGCCGCGTGCTTGTCAGATAAGCGACTGTAGAGGCGGTTAGTGTGCCGCCCACACAGTAGCTCAACAGGTTGACTGACTTCTCGCCACAGGCTTGCTCAATGGCCTCCATCGCGCTAATGGGGCCCATTTGCATGTAATCAGCCCAGGTGATGTCACGCTGCTCTGGGCCTGGGTTACGCCAGGAAATCAGAAATACCGTATGCCCTTGATTCACCATCCACTTGACCAGCGAATTGTCTTCTCGCAGGTCGAGAATGTAATACTTATTGATCCATGGGGGCACGATCAACAGTGGCGTTTTAAAGGTTTTTTCCGTAGTGGGGGTGTATTGAATCAGCTGAATCAGCTCATTTTCATACACCACGGCACCCGGGGTAACCGCAATGTTATCGCCAATACCAAAGGCACTTCGATCGGTCATGCGTACATTGATACCTTCGGCTGAGTTCGCCAGGTCTTCTCGCAGACGCGTCAAACCATCCACCAAGTTCTGCCCGCGAGTTTCCAACGTACAGCGCATCACTTCCGGATTAGTCGATACGAAGTTAGTCGGCGACATGGCGTTTACCAACTGCCGAGCATAAAACGCCAGATTGCGCTTTTGCGTCGGGTCTAGGCCATCCAGGTCTTCTATGAGTTCTTCTACCATCTGCGAAAACAGCAGATACTGCTGCATAATCGCCAAGTAGTAAGGCTCTTGCGTCCAGGCTTCATCTTTAAAGCGGCGATCGCCTTTAGCAGGTGTGATCAATGGCGTCACCTGCTCACCAGACATAGCGCGCACACCCTGTTGCCAAAGCAGCCACTGATCTTGCATAAGGCGCGATTGGGTTTGCCACAACAGGTTAGGGTTACTCATAAGCGATTGTGCGGCGGCTTCAAAGCTTTCGCGCATATCACTGTAGACAGAGTCAGCAGCTTCGCTGGGGGCTATCCGTGACAGTAAATCCTCAAGCAGTCCTTTGTACTGTTCACCGACATCGCTTAGCTGCACTTTCCATGCTTCAAGCTCTTCTTGAGAAACACCTTGAGACGGCATTTTCCACCCTGACAGCATACTCACTCTCCCCTCACCTGCTGGCATTTTCTGCCCAGGCACATCATCCAAAAGAACGCGGCGCCTTGAAGGCGCCGCGAACATAGTTGCGTTTAGCTTTTACGTGAAGACTGGCTAGTCGCTTTCGCAGGCTGTTCACTTTTCGTGGCAGAGGTGGCTTGCTCGCTCATTTTCTGCCCAGCTTCGCTGAACAGCTTTTCCATTTCGGATTTGAATTGCAAGCTCATCTCACCCATGACACGGGCATCTTCCTGCATTTGCTGAGAAAGCTCGTTCATCATTTCGGCTTGTTTGGTGCCAAAATCACGCAGGCTTTCTGCATCGTCAATTTCCGTCGCGCTACGAATGCGCTCGGTGCCCATCTGGCTGTAGCGTTTCATTGCTTCCAGCTGATACTGGGTCATTTTTTCCATGTTGTTGAGCATCAGCGAGTTCATCTTACGCATTGGCTCAAACATTTGGCGGGTTTGGGTACTAAAGGCGTCCATCATTTTATCTTGCATAGTGTCTGCTCCTGTCTCTCGTTCCTTGGCATGAGCCTGGAGTGGCTCATCACATGGCAAAATTGCTGCACTGCAAAAAGAGTAAACGCTGCAATGCTGCTTTGCAACATTCTTAGCAGCTCGCTCAACCACGCTACACATTTCACATGACAGTTCTACCCTTTAGTGCGAGAACGCGAAGAAGCCGTCGCTTTCGCTTTGGAGCTTCTCGCACTTGATGCGCTTCCACCTGACGCTGCTGGCTTAGCAGCCTCTTGAGACTCGCCTTGATCTGTGCCGTCATCCTGTTCGGCACCGCTGCCGGAGGAACCCGCTTTGCGTAACATGTCCAACATCATCTGTTGATACGTGCCAAAGTTAGCTAACCCTTGGGAGAGACCTTGTTGCATCATCGGCTGCTGCAGGAAAGGACGCATTAGATTCATAGGGTCATAGCCATCTTCCCCTGACTCCATTTGCCGCTGAATATTTTCCAGCAGGCTTTGCTGAAACGCCTCAACATCCGGCAGCCCTAGTGATTGGCGAAACTCATCCGGTGTCAGGTCAAATTCAACGTTGATCTTCATAGGCGACTCCTTAACCATCTTCCTAGAGTGTAGCAGCGTTACGCCAAGCGCACCGTGCTGTTATTGTTGTTCTAAACGTGGCGTGTCAACGCTAACATCTCCATTTTGTCCACGATGACGTAGCCAATGATCTAGCAGTGTGATTGCCATCATCGCCTCAGCGATAGGCGTCGCACGGATACCGACACAAGGGTCATGGCGGCCTTTCGTTATTACCTCAACTGGCTGACCATGTATATCAATTGATCGCCCAGGCGTGGTAATACTTGACGTTGGCTTCAACGCTAATCGAGCGACGATCGGTTGGCCACTGGAGATTCCGCCCAACACCCCGCCCGCGTGATTAGAAAGAAACCCTTCAGGCGTCATCTCGTCACGGTGCTCGCTGCCACGCTGGGCAATGCAACCAAATCCGGCCCCGATTTCTATCCCTTTTACCGCATTGATGCTCATCAAACCATGCGCCAGATCAGCATCTAAACGGTCGAAGACCGGCTCGCCTAATCCGACCGGCACACCGTCGGCAATCACGGTAATTTCAGCGCCTACGGAATCTTGATCCCGACGCAGCTGATCCATATAGGCTTCAAGTTCGGCCACTTTGTCCGGGTCAGGGCAGAAAAAGGCATTTTCGCCTACCGCGTCCCAGGTTTTGAATTCGATTTTAATGGGCCCCAACTGACTCATATAACCGCGAATCTGAATTCCTTGCGCGGCCAGTACCTGCTTGGCAATAGCGCCAGCAGCAACACGCATGGCTGTTTCTCGCGCGCTAGAACGACCGCCGCCCCGGTAATCGCGATGGCCATACTTATGATGGTAAGTGTAGTCAGCGTGGGCGGGGCGGAATTGATCTTTGATTTTAGAGTAGTCTTTGGAGCGCTGATCGGTGTTCTCGATCAATAAACCAATCGACGTCCCCGTGGTTTTGCCTTCAAACACGCCAGAAAGAATCCGCACCTGATCCGGCTCTTTACGCTGAGTGGTGTGTCGAGAGCTACCTGGGCGGCGGCGATCTAGATCAAGCTGCAAGTCTGCTTCACTGATCGGTATGCCAGGCGGGCAACCGTCAACAATAGCGCCTAAAGCAGGGCCGTGGCTCTCACCAAACGTGGTAACGGTAAATAGCTTGCCAAAGGTATTGCCAGACATGGGCGTTAGTTCCTCACGCAAAAGACGCCGCATGGGCGTCGAGTTCAGCGGCGCTCAAGGCAAAAACACCCTGGCCGCCACGCTCGAATTCAAGCCAGATAAAGGGCACTTCAGGGAAAGCAGCCTCCACATGGCGGTCGGAATTGCCAACTTCAACAATCAGCCAGCCCTCGTCGGTTAAGTGCTGGCGTGCTTCACGCAAAATGCGTCGCACGATATCCAGCCCGTCGTTACCAGCGCCTAACGCCAGAGCAGGCTCATGGCGGAACTCGGCAGGCATGGTGGCCAGATCACGCGCATCAACATAAGGAGGGTTAGACACGATTAGGTCAAAACGCTGCCCTTCCAGGCCATCAAACACATCGGATTCGACAGCCCGCACGCGATCACCAACGTCGTGACGCGTAATGTTTTGACGAGCAACTGCTAAGGCATCCTGACTAATATCCGCCAATGCCACCTCGCAGGTAGGCAACACCAATGCAGTGGCAATGCCGATACAGCCAGAACCGGTACATAGGTCCAATACTCGGGCAGGCGGCTCTTCCGGGAACCATGCAGCAAAGCCGTCTTCAATCAGCTCGGCAATGGGCGAGCGCGGAATTAACACGCGTTCGTCAACGCTGAACGGGAATCCTGCAAAAAAAGCTTCGCCCAGTAAGTAAGGCAGCGGGCGGCGAGTCGTTACCCGCTCTCGCGCTAACCGGATAATGCGTTCGCGCTCTATTGGCAGCAAGCGGGCATCCAGCACAGCTGGGTCGACGTTCCATGGCAGATGCAGTGCGCCTAAGCAAAGCGCAACGGCTTCGTCCCAGGGCGATTCCGTGCCATGCCCATAGTGCAGCCCCGCCAGATAAAACTCGCTGGACACCCAGCGTAAGTAATCGCGCAGTGTAAAAAGCTCGCTCACCAATGCCGATTCCGGCAACGAAAGCATTGAGTGGGAGGTCTCATCATTGAGATGCGTAGTCACAGCGGCTCCTGGCGTGTAAAAAGTTCATGGAAGGATTGTACCTTTGACGCCGTCTGGTTCACAGCGCGTGGTTCACGGTGAACGGTTCACAGCTATGGTTTACAGGAACGGTTCACAGCAACGACAAGCTCGCTATACTGTGCGCTTCTCAATTATGCTTATTTGTTAACACTTCATTTCTCTATTTGAGCCGACCATGACGCGACACCTGCCCAATGACGACGATATCAGTGTCTTTCGCCAAGCGCTGCAGGCAGCAGGCGTGCGCCGTATTGCCAGTAATCAAGCTGATCCCGGCAAGCCTAAGCGCAACGACGAAGCTGCCCAGCAAGCACGTCGACAAGCGGCGGTAGAGAGCAACACGCTGCAAACCAGCGGTCGCACGACCGACGGTCGAGTAGAGGCGGTACGCCCCTCAGAGTATCTGGAATTCAGCGTGCCCGACCTGCCCTGGCGCACCTTAAGCCAGTTAAAACGTGGCCAAACCGCGTGGCAAGCGGGGTTGGATTTACACGGTTATACCCTAGAAGAAGCGAGGATTGAGCTTGAAAGTTTTTTGCGCGACGCCGCTGCACAAGGCATGCGCTGTGTTCTAGTCGTGCATGGTAAGGCCTGGGGCACCACCTCTGACTTTCCGGTGCTTAAAAGCCATACCAATGCGTGGTTAAGAGAGTGGCCCGGCGTCTTGGCGTTCTGTTCCGCCACCGATATCGATGGCGGTACAGGCGCGGTGTATATTCTGCTGCGCAAGCGCGGGCAGTAGGCGGCTATGTCACTCGGTCGCATCCGAAGCAATGCTAGGCATGCGGCGCTCTAACGCTTCATCAGCAAGATGCCGACCCAGCCGAATTAATTCGTTGGCCCGGTGAAACTCGTAAGTGCTGCAAACAGTTTTGGGAATTTCGATCAATACATCCGGCGGATAGCCTGCGATTTTATACTTCGCCAGCGCCGCCTGGGTGATATCAAACGACTCTAGAATCATATCGAGCTTACCCCACTCACGCCGACCACGCAGGTCAACGGTTTCATCAACGTCGCTCTCTTCACCATTACTGCCCCCCAGCCCATCCCACAGGCGGCGCGTGGTGGCACGCACATCGTCCATCCAACCGCCAATATTAGCATCACGGTCGCGCTCTAACGCGGTGCGGCTGTCGCTTGTATCTTCGCGGGGTAACAACTCCTCTAAGGTGATCGGTTGTGGGCTGTGCGCCGTCACGTTAACCGCCACGACAAAATCCGCTTCGTGGGTGGCTAATATCGGCATTATCGGCAGTGGGTTCAGCAAGCCGCCATCAACGAGTACCTGGCCACCCACATGTACTGGGGTAATGACACCCGGCACGGCAATAGAGGCACGGATTGCCTGGAGTAAAGGGCCATTTTGAAACCACACTTCACGTTGACGAATCAGATCTGTCGCGACGGTCGTCACCGGGATAGGCAGGTCTTCAATCAATCTATCACCGACCAGCTCTTCAAGTTTGCTCATGACCTTATTCGCTCGCATGGCGCCCATTGGGCTCCAGGTCACATCGACCAGCTTGAGCACGTCTAAATAGTCCAGGTTACACACCCACTCCCGGTATTCAGGCAGCTTTCCAGCGGCATAAATACCAGCAATTAGCGCGCCCATAGAGCAACCCGCAATCGAAATTATCTCGAAGCCGCGTGCTTCCAATGCTTCAATAACACCGATATGGGCGTACCCCCTGGCCCCTCCGCTCCCTAATACCAGCGCAACCTTATTACCGCCATTCAAGCAGCTGCTTGCCACAGGTGTTTTAACAACATGCGCTACTTTTTTCTTCATCGTCATCTTCCTAACGCGAGCAATCAGGTACCCGCTACGCTTGCTGACTGATTGTGCTGGCCACGTGATGAACCGCCTGGGGCTCAAGATGCAGATGATGGCCACCCGCTAGTACATGGCGCGTTAACTGTGGTACTGCTTGGCGCGCTTTTTCTGCCCAGTCCCGCTCGCCTAAAATACCTCGTTCCCCTTCTATCAATAGCACCGGGGCTTGAATCTCCGCCAGTAGCGCCAACACTTGCTGGGGCGTAAAGCGCACCAAGGAAGGCTTTAACAAACGGCTATCCGTGCGCATTTGCACATGCCCATCGGCAGTGGCCTGGGTGTTGCGCTCGACAAGTGGCGTGGCGGTGATGCTGTCCAGCGGCGTGACACCTCCGGCTACCCGCGCTGCAACTGCACTCTCAACATCGGGATAACGAGGAGGACGGGAAAGCGGCCGCCGATAGGCCACTAGCCCTTTGCGTAGTTGGCTGGCAGTCTCTTCGGCAGGTGTGTTTAGCGCTCCTAAGCCATCTAACAGAATTAGCTTATCTACCCGCTCAGGCAGCGCTGCCGAGACTAGGCAAGCCACGGCTGCCCCCATCGAGTGAGCAAGTAGCGTCGCCTTTTCGATCTCTAATGACTCCATGGTATCCAGCACGTCCTGGGTATAGTCCCATAGTGCATAGTCGCTTCCTGCAGGCGCATGAGCCGAATGCCCGTGACCGCGGAAGTCGATCGCCACAATGCGAATATCCAGTGCTTTCACCAATAGCGGCGCCAGCCGACTGAAGCTCGCCGCGTTGTCTAGCCAACCATGCAGTGCCACCCAAGTAGGCGCAGTGCTACGCCCCCAGCTAAGCGCCGCCAGCCGACCATTCGCCAGGGAAAGCGGCTGCGCAGCGGTACCGACGTGGGTCGATTCATTCATAAGCAGGATCTCTTAAAAGCCGGATAACCAAGCAATGTCATATACGTCAGATGACGCTCTAAGGCGTAAACGTTACCATGCTAAGCGCAGCGCATCTGCCGCTTTTATGCGGATAACGCTTGCGTGCTGCAACTACTGCGAAATGCTCTTAACGATGATGACCAACAGGAAAATGACTATGAAACCACGTCGTGACACCCGTGCTCGCAACCTTGTGTTCTTGATTACTGTGATAAGTGCGTTGGTGGTTGGTCTGTGGCTTGCTCGCTAAGCCAATTGCACCCACTAAGCCAGTAGCTCCCAGCCCCCCAGCGTTGAGCGTCGCTTGCAATTTCTCTTCCACGAATAAATACTGTATATAAACACACTATTTATTCATGAGGATGCCGACGATGCCGTCCCAACCCGCCGTTTTAAAAACAGCCACGTTGGCAACAAGTACGTTTACAACGAGTACATTTCCAACAACGATGGTTGCGACAGCCCTGCCGTTAACCTCTCAGCCGTTGCCATTTCCAACGTTATACGGCCGCGCTGGGTTTAGCGGCTTCCCTTCACCTGCTCAAGATTACGAACCACGCACGTTAGATCTCAATGAGCGACTGATTAAACATCCCAACCACACGTTTTACCTCACCGCCGCGGGCGACAGCATGGAAGGCTGGGGGATATTCGAAGGTGATTTGCTGGTGGTAGATCGCAGCATACCGCCCCGCTTAGGGCATATCCTGGTCGCCATGTTTGAAGAGGAAGTACTGATAAAGCGTTATGCGCTCTATCAAGGCACGCCACACCTCTGCTCGGCACATCCCCACTATCCACCGCTGCCGTTAGCAGAGACAAACTGTCAGCTATGGGGGGTGGTGCGCGCTGTGGTGCATGAGTATTTGCCATGATTGGCCTTGTTGATGCCAATAATTTTTATGTTGCCTGCGAGCGTGTTTTTAACCCCACGCTTGAAGGCAAACCCGTGGGCGTGATGTCGAATAACGATGGCTGTGTGATCGCCCGTTCGGCCGAAATGAAAGCCTTGGAAATCCCCATGGGCACTCCCTCTTTCCAGCTGGAAGGTTTGCGCCGACGGGGAGAGATTCACTTACTGTCATCAAACTACGAGCTGTATGGCGACATGTCCGCACGACTCACCCAGCTACTGCGGGATGCCTGTCCAGACGTCGCGCCTTACTCTATTGATGAAATGTTTATCTACCTGGATGGCTTCAGCGACACTCAATGCCAAGTGCTCGGGGAAGTTGTCCGCCGCCGTGTTCGCCGCTATTTAGGGCTACCTGTATGCGTAGGGCTGGCACCTACCCATACGCTAGCCAAGCTCGCTAACCACGTTGCCAAACAGCAGCCTCACTACCAAGGCGTCTGCCTACTCACTGCCAACAGCCCGACCACTACGGCGCTGCTTAAACAGCTGCCGGTGAATGACGTATGGGGCGTCGGCAGACGCCTAGCAGAACGGCTTGCGGTGAGTGGTATTCGCACGGCGTGGCAGTTGCGGGAGTGCGACCCAAAGCAACTTCGCAAACGATTTTCAGTGGTGCTTGCGCGTACAGCGCTAGAGCTACGTGGCACCTCATGCTTGGCAATGAACGCATTAGAAGAGCCGCGTCAGCGTATTATGACGTCACGCTCTTTTGGCCACGCAACCGGCGTAAAAGCGGAATTGCACGCAGCGCTGCGCCGCCATGCTCAGCGCAGTGCCGAAAAACTGCGCCAGCAGAAAAGCCTTACTCGCGCCGTATTGCTATTTCTAAACACCAACCGCCATCGTAAAGACCAGCCTCAGCTTTCACCTAGCGCGATGATTCCCCTGGCATCGCCAAGTGACGATACCCGCATCATTTTAGAAGCCGTCCGCGAAGGGTTGGAACAGATGTATCGGCCGGGTTTTCAGTTTATGAAAGCCGGTGTCATGCTATTGGACTTAGTCGATGCACAGCAGTATCAGCTTTCGCTGTTGCAGCCTTCACATAAAGCGCACCCGCACTTGATGAACGCCGTTGACGCCATTAATCAGCGCATGGGGCAAGGCACGATTCGCTTTGGAATGACAGAGGCGGAAGCACCGTGGCAGTTGCGCTGTGCGCACCGCTCTAACCGTTACACCACCTGCTGGGACGAACTCATGGAGGCAGGCACTCACCCTGGCGCCATTGCAGCTGCCAGGGTGAAGCGTGAACAACAGCGGCTAGCGCGAGCGCAGCGCTTGGCGCAGCCGCGGGCTTAGGGTCTCCCCCACTGCGACCATGACCAGCAAAACCGCTAGCAGCCACGGCCAATGCACCGCGAACGAAACTTGGTAAAGCCCCAAGGCATCAGCAAAGATAACCAAAATACCCAACGGACTAACGTAGCGCACCATGGTCAGCCATAGCGCATAAGGCAACGGCGCAAGGCCCAGTTCGTCGCGGAAGGTTTCGCTTTTCAGCACAAAACCTGCCAGCACGACCGTACCCAATCCCCCTAGCGGCATCATCCAGCGCGAGGTCAGGTAATCAAGCCAGTCGAAAAAGGTTTTACCCGCCAGTGTCCAATCAGCGCCCAGGTTAAACGATAGCATCGCCAGCGTGCTGATCAGCCATAGCACGATGCCCGTCGCCCAAGAGGCAGATTTGCGGGTCATGCCTTTGTTATCGCATAACCACGACACCGTGGCTTCCACCATCGAAATAGACGAGGTCAGCGCCGCCATCGAGAGCATCAAGAAAAACAGAATGCCAAATAGCGTGCCCATTGGCATCGCCTGGAAGGCCAGCGGCAAGCTCATAAAGATAAGCCCCGGCCCTTCACCAGGATTCATACCGTTAGCAAAAATGACCGGGAAGATCGCCAACCCCGCCATTAGTGCAACGACGGTATCAGCAATGGCCACGCTTACCGTGGTACGCCCAATCGAAGCTCCTTTGGGCAAGTAGCTACCGTAGGTAAGAATCGCACCGGATGCCAACGACAACGTGAAAAAGGCGTGGCCCAACGCCGCCAGCATGCCTTCACTAGAGAGGCTGCCTGCGTTGAACGAGAACAAGAAGCTCACTGCCTCGCCAAACCCACCGGAAAACACCCCGAAGATGATCAGTAGAATGAGCATGAGCACCAGCCCAGGCATCATCCAACTGACATTTTTCTCGATACCTTCCTGAACGCCTTTGCCCACAATCACCATGGTCAGCACTGCCACCAGGGTGCTCCAACCGCCCAGAATGAACGGGTTGGCATTATTGGCTCCAAAGACCGCCGCCATGTCATCAACGCTACTGCCTGCGAGGCCACCGGTGAGCATTTTCCATAAATAGGAGAACGACCAACCTGCGACCACGACATAAAACGACAGAATCATAAAGCCGCAAAGCATCGCCATCCAACCAATCAGCGACCAGGCAGAAGAGCGGCCAGACTCATTGACAACGCGCCGTATCGCATCAATCGGGCTGCCGCGCCCACGCCGACCAAAGGCAATTTCGGTCATCATCACTGGAACGCCAACGGCTAAAATGCACGCCAGATACACCAGCACAAAGGCCCCACCACCATACTCCCCGGTGATATAGGGGAATTTCCAAATATTGCCCAGCCCCACCGCCGAACCGGTGGCTGCCAGCATAAAGCCCCAGCGGCCCAGCCACTGAGTGCGAGGTTGCCCAGAAGACGCCATGACCTTCCACCTTGTCAGAAAAAAGCGCCTATCCTAGAGGATTTTATAACCAAAGCCCAAAATTCTTGTCTCTCTAGGCGAACCAGCCATGCGCATCTGAAGCAAGAATCTGGCAGACTAGTGAGCGATGAACACCACCCAACGGAGAGTGCTTAACATGAGCGACAGCGCCAAACCCTGGACGCAACCCATGCCCGACGCGCAGTTCAACATCATGCGCGATATTCTTGCTGCCCCCAGCCCGGTAGGCCTGGAAGGCGCCATGACCTACGGCGTACTGAAGCCCTACTTTGAAAGCTTCGCGCCCAGCGGCTGGCATCTGCATCAGTTTAAAGGCAATGCTGGCGTGGTGCTGGACACCCATCCTGGCCGCGATGACATGTTCAAAGTGATGATCATCGGCCATGCAGACAAAATCCGCATGCAGGTTCGCTCGATTGGCGAAGACGGCAAGATCTGGATCAACACTGACTCCTTCTTGCCGACTGTGCTTATCGGCCATGAAGTGAAGCTATTCAGCGAAGATCCTGACGCTCCCGGCAGCTATCGCTGCATCCAAGGCGGTACAGTAGAAGCCTTGGGCGCTATTCACTTTTCTGATCCTGCACAGCGCGATGGCAGCAAAGGTATCAAAAAAGAGCAGATCTACCTGGACCTGCAAATCCATGGCGAAAATAAAAAGCAGCAAGTGCTGAATTTAGGCGTTCGCCCAGGTGACTCCATTATTTTCGACCGCCCCATTCGCCCTGGTTTTAGCCCGAACACCTTCTACGGCGCTTACCTGGATAATGGCTTGGGCTGCTTTGTTACCGCAGAAGTAGCGAAGTTAATCGCAGAAGCCGGCGGCACCGAAAACGTACGCGTGCTGTTTGCCATTGCCAGCTACGAAGAAATTGGCCGTTTCGGCAGCCGCGTATTGGCTGGCGAACTAAAGCCAGACGCACTGATTGGCGTAGACGTTAACCACGACTACATAGCTGCTCCTGGTATTGGCGACAAGCGCATGCAGCCGCTGGAAATGGGCAAAGGCTTCACGATGTCCGTAGGCTCGATTGCCAGCGAACAGCTCAACCGCATTATCGCCAGCGCCGCCAAAGAGCAGGATATTCCCCTGCAGCGGGACATCGTTGGCGTGGATACGGGTACTGACGGCATGGCAGGCGTGCTGGCCTCTATTGATAGCGCAGCTACCTCAATAGGCTTCCCGATTCGCAACATGCACACTATTTCCGAAACCGGCAACACCCAGGATGTACTCGCGGCAGTTCACGCGCTGACCCACACCTTAAAAGCACTGGATGCCCTACCCGACCTGCAGCGGGAATTCCTGGACAACCATCCACGGCTTGACCAGGCCAGCCCACTTAGCCATCAGGGTAGCGACAAGCCTGATACTGATGAAGACAAAAAAGCCTCAAAGCCCAAAAAAGCAAAGAAGTAGTGAAAAGAAAGTTAGTGAAGAGTTAGCGAAGAACGAGTGTAGCCAAGTACTAGCGTAAAAAAACCCCGGCCATTCCTGGCCGGGGTAGTAGTATTTCCTCCGTAATCCTTCTTCACGAACGTCCTGTTCGTGCATCCTTGGTTTAACAAGCCTTCCTGCTTGGTCGTCCCTAACACCTTTCCCTGTGTTTACCTACCTTGAACCTCATATATGTCAAAAACATTAACCTGGGATATCAAAACATAAGTTTTTTTAAATTTTTATACTACCCGTTTATAAACAGATAGCTGCTTATATAAATGGCGAACTAGCCGTTTGCTGTTTATACTTTTTAAGCATCGTCACGGATGCACCTCTACACGGAACGTTACCACGACTGAACCCATTAACTCCCTTACGTTAGGAGGTCAGCGTGAGACATATCATGATTAGCCCGACAATCTACGGTGTGGATATTATTTGCCGTCATTGCGGCAACGCGGAATCCTCGAAAACGTCGTACCTAAAACGATTTCGCCTTGAGGGCACCGGCAAAGACAGCGCTACACTACGCTGCATGAATTGCCAAACGGCGGTATCCACACCAATGAGCAAACTCAGCGCACTGTTTTATCATCACGCTTGTTAGTCAGCAGTGCCGTTTGCCCATAAAAAAACCCCGACCATCGCACTGGCCGGGGTTTTATCAGGTCCTCCTTGATTTTTCTTCACGAACCTCCTGTTCATGCGTCCTTGTGCACCACAAGCACTCCCTGCTTGCACTTCCTTGTAGCGCTATGTGTGCACAGTGCGCCCTATAGCCGTTGAGTTATCTAACCTAAGCTATGAAACAGAAAATAGTTCCAATTCATGGACCACGCAGGTCTCTAGAGCGCTTGCAGTAGTTTGAAACAAAAACATACAATCACGCAGGTTTGAACAATTTAAAGGACACCCCGTGACGACTCTCGTTTCTCGCGCGACCCAAAGCACTTCTAACTATAAGTACTTCACCCCCTGGTTAGCAGCGGCTTTCATTAGCATCGCATTCGCTGCCCCCGCATGGGGGGACAGCTGGGAAGGCAGTATAGGCGCAGGCGTAACCTACTCACCTGACTACCTGGGCAGCGACGACTATGAAACACAAGCGTGGCCTGTCCTTAACCTGACGTACGGCGACCAGCTCTCAATCAATGTGCGCGACGGTATTGAGTGGCACGCTATCCGTAGCGGAAACTGGACCGCCTCTCCGTTCATTGGCTACACCTTTGGGCGAGACAATAAGGGCGATATCAGCCGGTTTGAAAAAGTCGATGACGGAGCCACGTTAGGCTTGCGGATTAGCTATCAGCAAGGGTTCTGGCGCTATAGCGTTGCAGGCAGCACGCCGGTAAGCGGCGACGTTGAAGGCGCGAAATTTTCAGCCAATGCTGTTATGCGTATGCCGGTTAGCGAACGGACATTCTTCACGCTATCGCCCAGCGTTACCTATTCAAACGAGAAGTGGACCGAGTCGCTGTTTGGCGTATCAATGCAAGACAGCGTACGTAGCGGCGTGGCTGCTTATAACCCAGATAGCGGTTACTGGCGCATGGGGGTGAATGCCAGCCTTAGCTATTTCCTAACCCCTGAATGGACTGCTACCGGTTTCGTCGGCGCAACTCACCTGACTGGCAGCGCGGCCGACAGCCCAATAGTTGATGAGCTAGGTAGCGATTGGCAAGCCCTCACCGGAGTATCGCTAAGCTATCGTTTTTAAAATCGGTCGTTTTTAGAGTCGGGAGTTTTTGCGTTTCCCACGCGTAGCTGAATAGATAAAAAACGGCGGGCACACTGCCCGCCGTCATGCTTTCTAACGCTAAAAAACGTACTGCTTAACGGGCCTCCAGCCATGCCATTAGTGCTTCGGCGGTAGCCGCAGAAGAAGGCGGATTTTGGCCAGTAATTAGCTGGCCGTCTTCACGCACATACGGCGTAAAGTCATCTGCTTTGCTGTAGATGCCGCCGCACTGTTGCAACGCATCTTCCACCAAGTGCGGCACGATATCCGTCAGGCCAACCGCATCTTCTTCACCGTTAGTAAAGCCTGTGACTTGGCGCCCTTTTACCAGTGGTTCACCAAGACTATTTTTTGCATTAATCAACACGATAGGCGCATGGCATACCGACGCCACTGGTTTGCCCTGGGCAATAAAATTTTCGATCAGCTTGATGGAATCTTGATCGTTCACTAGGTCCCACAGCGGGCCATGACCACCGGGATAAAACACTGCATCGAAATCGCCCGCATACATATCGCTTAGGCGATGCGTTGCCGCTAGCGCCGCATTCGCTTCATCATCTTGCTTAAAGCGCCGCGTTTCACCGGTTTGGCTATCGTCTGCGTCACTTTTCGGGTCAAGTGGCGGCTGCCCACCGTTTGGCGAGGCCAGCGTTACGTCTGCACCTGCATCTTTAAAGACATAGTACGGCGCTGCTAGCTCTTCTAACCAAAAGCCAGTTTTTTCGCCGGTGTCTCCTAACTGATCATGTGATGTCAGCACCACCAAAATACGCTTGCTCATCTAATGACTCCTAAGTGTGAAGCGTGCGATAGCGTCTTGCGTTACTTACTCAACCTTGGGGCGTGTTTTCTGGGTTGCAAGGCGCATAACCTTTTCTACTCACTTGCGTTACAGCAGACTCTTCAGCGGCATCCAAAGCCCCATGGCGATCATGACAAGGTTTTCCGTCAACGAAATAAAGCCCAGCGGCACATTGCTATTACCGCCCGCACAGGCACATTTCAGTTCTCGCTTATCGATATACACCGCCTTAATCACCGACACAGCACCCACCGTACCAATGAACAGTGCCAGCGGTGCTGCCAGCCAGATCAATGCCCCCGCCAGCATCAAGATACCCGCAAAGGTTTCCGCATAGGGGTAAACATACCCATAGGGCACATAGCGCTTGGCCAGCAGATCGTAATTCAGAAACATGATGCTAAAGCTTTCCACGTCTTGAAGCTTCTGCAACCCAAGCAACACCATGGCGCTAGCCACTGCATATTCAGGTAATCGCGCAGTCAATAGCGCCCCATGGGCCAGCCAGCTAATCGCCAAACCAATCAACAGCGCCGTAGCAAAAATAGCGATCACTGGCCGATAGGATGTTTCCTGAGCACCCGGCACGTTTAAGCCCAAATACTCGCGCACCTCTTCATAGCCACCGATGCGCTTATCATCAACATAGGTTTGCGGCGTCGTATCGACCTGCTCTTTCGCTTTAAATGCATCGGTTTCGTCGCGGGATGTTAACGGGTGGTCATGCACCTCGTAGCCCTTACGCCGCAGCAATGAAACGGTTTTCAAACCAAAGGGGCACTGGTGCGCATCCGTTTTCATGCGATAAACATGTGCCGTTGCCATACTCCCTCCCTGTTGTGCAACAAAGTGCAGCCCATCATTCGCTGCCTAGGTATAAGGGTAGACACATTAGGCAAGCTTGCCGAACAGACTTTGGCGCTGACTCGTTACCTTCGATAAGATAGCTAAGTGAACTTCTTTTTTAGGTTAGCGAGCACGCCGTGAGCATTGAAGCACGAGAGTTTTACCGCCAAGGGCCAATGCACCGCCCGGAACGTGCCAGCAGCTTTGCGCTGATCCGTCGCCAGTTCGATTTTCGCTCAATTGAAATAGGCCGCTGGGTGACCACCGCAGAGCGCGACCGCGCCGCCGAACTTTTTCACGATGCGCTGTGCGATTTAATGCTGATACTGCACGGCAATGAAGCGCTGATTTAGCTGCGTGGCTCGTTAGCCCTACAGTACGGCAGCGGTGGTAGGCCCGGCGTTTCTGCCCATTACGCCCCCAGCCAGCGTAGCTTTTCGCTCGCCAAGAATGCAGGGCCTGGCAGCATTGCCCACGAATGGTTTCACGCCTTCGATCACTATATTGCCCAGAAGTGTTTTAACAACGTGCCGACTAGCACCTTCGCTTCGGCGGCATGGCTAGCAGATGCAGCCCCGATTAACCACCCGCTCAACCAGCGCCTACTCGCCTGCTTCCATGCTATTCTGCTTCACCCCGACGGCCAGCAGCCCAGCGCGCTTTTCAACCACTCCGTCGCCATGGACAAAGCTCACGGCCAGCTCTATTACAGCAAACCAGAAGAGCTATGCGCCCGAGCCTTTGAAGCTTTCGTGCAAGACGCCAGCATCAAAAACCACTTCCTGGTGAAAGGCACCAAAACCTCCCCTGAGGCAGAACACGGCCTATACCCACAAGGCGAACAGCGCGAACGCATCAACGCGCTATTCAGCGCCTATTTTGCCAGCTTGGGGAAAGCACTCAGTAAAGAGCGCCGTTCATAAAACGTGAGTTGTGCGAAACACGCCAATGGCGACTACGCTTCAATGACACTCATTTCTCAAAGGAAGAGAAAAATGCCCTCTACTACAACCATTGTGGTTATCGTTGTTGTGATCGTCGCCGTCGCAGGGATAGGTTTCAGCGGCATATTTCCCTTTTAAGGGGAACTGATACCAGCCTCACCCTGGCCACCTCATCGCCGAGTGCGGGGTGATTGAGAGGCTGCGGCTGGTGAGCGAGGACATCTTGCAGCCATCAATTCCGACGCGGCACCTCTCGGGGTTTAGATCAGTGGCGCGCTATAGGCCAGGGTGCCTGCCCGGCAAACGCCATACCGGGTTACCACAACAAACATAGGTCCCAGCGGAGTAGCGTGTACACCGCACTCGATATGAATCGGCTTACCTCGACTTTTATACTCGCCTGGGGTGACTGCTCAAGTGGTCATGTAACCTTGAACTGCCGCTTAACCCAAGCTCATGTGATACCTCGAGCAAGGAACGAGAATTCTCCAGCAACACTTTGCCCCGCTCCAATGTCAGGACCTGTCAAAAGCGCTTCGGAGTAGCACCCGCCCACCGACAAAACAATCTTTGAAAGTGATACGAACTCAAATTCACGTGGGCGGCTATCTCTTCAAGCCTGAGCTGATCAATTGCCCGATCAACCATATGATTCGGTCATAGCCTGACATGGCGCAGCCTCTCAGACACGATTTATGGATACACCGCCATCTACCAGCATCGCAGAACCCGTTGTGAAACTGGAGGCATCGGATGCTAAGTACAAGGCGGATTGAGCAATTTCATCTGGTGTCGCCATACGCTTGAGAGCATGCAGGTTATGCACAAACGCCAATGCTTCCGGCGTATTGGCAAATTCACGTCCCGCTGGTGTATCAGTACCACCGGGCAGAAGGGCATTGACCCGGATATTCTGAGGCCCATGCTCTGACGCCAGCACTTGAGTCAACCCAATAAGGCCCGCTTTACTGGCTGCGTAGGCAGCCATGCCAGGCATACCTGCGGTGTAACCAACGAAGGTAGAGGTGAAAATTAATGAACCTCCTTTTCGGGCAGCCATGGCGGGCAGTTGGTACTTTGCGCCCAAAAATGCGCTGGTTAAGTTGGTCGCAATAACCTGATTCCAGTCCGTATGCGACATCTCCGGGACAGGGCCCATAGCACCCAGGATAGCCGCATTGTTGAAAGCGATATCCAATCCGCCAAAGTGACTTACCGCCTTATCTACCAACGCTTTGGCAAAAGCTTCTTCGCTAACGTCGCCCGCAACTGCCAGCACCTGCCCGCCTTCCGCGTTGATTGCGTCTGCAAGGTCATCAAGCTCCTTTTGTCGCCTTGCGGCCACCACGACGGCAGCTCCTTCTTTCGCAAAAAGCTTCGCGGCTGCGTAACCAATTCCGGTGCTGGCACCGGTAACAATAGCTACTTTATTGGAAAGTATAGTCATCGTTATTCCTCTAGGATCTGCTTACTATAAAAGGGCATATGCCCGAACAGATGCCATATTAGGAGACCGAACGACTACTGCCGACCCGAATCTTGCTGTACTTCAAGGCGCTATAACAGTTTATTAGTGTGCATGCGCGTTAACATTATCGTCAGCCTTTGAAAATTGCGTATAAAAACAAACACACTACTCATAAACCATTGTTTTATTTATACTTATGCGAAACTTTGCCACCTTTCATGGGCAAAAACAGGACTAGCGTAGCGCAAACTGCATGTGGATAACTTAAATGGCAGGCACGAAAAAGCCCGCTGATTGCTCAGCGGGCTTTTTCTATATTCTGTGGCGGAGAGGGAGGGATTCGAACCCTCGAAGCCTTTCGACTTACACACTTTCCAGGCGTGCTCCTTCGACCACTCGGACACCTCTCCACTTTTTTGCTCGGTTGTTAAGGCGTTGCCTTTCCCAACAGAACGGCGCATATTCTATGGTCTAAGACCTAAAATAGCAAGCCTTTTAAAGATTTAAGCAACAGGCAGCACAGCGTAGCGCCCGCTGGCTTTCAGGCAGAGCGTGTCGCCACAGTAGAGCTGCTGAGTGAGCGCAATGCTGCCCCTGCCCCGCGCGTTAAGCTTTTCCGCTAGCTGCTCAGGGCCTTGGGAGTCGCTGGGAGTGCAAATGATGCGGTAGTCGCTAGTGACTGGCGCAAGAAAGCGCTGGCTGGCTTCGGCCACTACCACATCTTGCGCCCGCCCTTGGGCACGCAGCCATAGCGTTACCCAACACCAGCCCTGCAGCGTGGTTTGCGCCGTTAGCGCACCACCGAAGCCTGTGCCTTTGTCGTTGAGATTGGGGCTAAGCGCTAGCTGCCACATCAACGCCCCGCCCTCTTGGGCGGCGCTTTGGGTCATGCCTTGAATTCCCAGCGCGCCTACCATGGGAATTGCTTCCCCTAGCCACCGCTGAAAGGCGGCAAGGTCTTCCTGGGTTTCAGGGAGTGGCAAACGCGGGTAAGGCACTCCTGGTTGACGTGGCTGGCTCATGACCGTTAATCCCAACGCTCTACAAAGTCTTCCACATTGTGCTGAGGTAGCGGTTTATGGCGACCTGCTAGGCTACCCAGATAGATAAACGCGACCACTTCGTCATTTTCGTCTAGCGATAGACCTTTACGCACCACGGGGTCAAAGGCGTACTTACCGCTGCGCCACATGGCACCTAAGCCTAGCGCGTGGGCGGCCAGCAGAATGCCGTGGGCGGCGCATCCGGCGGAAATCACCTGCTCCATTTTCGGCACACCAGGAATATCCGGGGTGACCTTGGCAATCACGGCAATGATCATCGGTGCACGCAGCGGTTTTTTACGTGCGGAATTTAGCGTGTCATCGCTGGCACTAGGGTCTTCTTGAAATTCCGCTTCTGCAAACAACTCACCCAGGCGCTCGCGCCCTTCGCCGATAAATTCGATAAACCGCCAGGGGCGCAGCTCTTTATGGTCTGGGGCGCGCAGCGCAGCTTGGTAGATAGCGCTGAGCTGGTCGGCACTGGGCGCAGGCTCGGTGAGTTTCCCCATAGAGCTACGTTCGTGAAGCAGCGTGAGTGCGTCCATGATGACTCCCCTTTTATTGATCGTTGAGCGCTAGGTTAGCGCCGTTGTTACTGCCTTGCTAGGCGCAATGGGCTGGGCGGCGTTAACCCAGGGGTTGCTCGCCATGGGCTGATATCAAGCCCGCCGCGGCGCACATAGCGGGCCAACACCAGTAGCTCTTCAGGCTTAGCCAGCTGCATCAGGTCGGTAAAAATATGCTCGACACAGTGCTCGTGAAAGTCCTGATGCTGACGATAACCGATTAGATAGCGTAGCAGCCCTTCACGGTCGATTTTAGGGCCTTTATAGCGAATTAATACGCTACCCCAATCGGGTTGGCCAGTCACAGGGCAGTTAGATTTAAGTAGATGGGAATGCAGCGTCTCTTCAACGATCTCTTCGCTGACTGCCAAATGCGCTGCACTGGGAGTGTAATCGCTGATGTCGATATCCAGGTCATCCAGGCATTCGCCCGGCAAGCGCTGGGGGGCAAGCTCAGCGTCGTCTACCGCTAATAGCTCTACGCTAACGGCAGCACCCGCCGCGGCGGCTAGGTCGCGCATAAGCACACATTGCACCGCTTCTCGGCTTTCAAAGCGCGTTTGATTTAGGCTATTGAGATAGAGCTTCCAGGATTTAGACTCGATCAGGTTCGGTGAATTCGCAGGCAGGCGAAAACGGGCAACCGCCACGATGGGTTTACCACGGTTATTCAACCAGGAAACTTCAAACGCGTGCCACTCATCTTCCCCCACAAACGGCAGCTTATTGTCTTCAATGCCCAACGGGGCACGGTTAGCAGCACGGGGAATAGGATACAACAGCCCAGCGTCATAATGCTCTGGGTAGGCGGAATCGCGCCCTAAGGGCGCGTGTTCTAAGGTATCGGGGCGGTGTGCCATGACTGGTTGCTCTCTTGACTAGTTACTCTCTTGATTAGTAGCGCGCTTTCTACTGGGCGTTATCACACGTTTAACTGCGAATGCCTTTGCCGCGCTCTAGCATGGTAAGTGCCACCATAAACAGCACAACGATAAAGGCAAAGATAGCGGCCAGCGCCCAGACGACCGGAATGTCAGACACGCCTAAAAAGCCGTAGCGGAAGACGTTCACCATATACAATATTGGGTTGAGCATGGAGACGCCCTGCCAGAAATCGGGCAGCATCGAAATCGAGTAAAACACACCGCCTAAATACGTCAGCGGGGTCAAAATAAACGTCGGCACGATGGAGATATCATCGAATTTATTAGCCAACAGCGCGTTAATAAAACCGCCGATGGAAAACAGCGCCGAGGTCAGCACAACGACCAGCACCGTGAGCAGTGGATGCTCGACAGTTAAACGGGTAAAGAACAGCGACACCAACGTAACAATTAACCCCACCCCCAAGCCGCGGGCCATACCACCCAAAATAAAGCCGGATAAGATCACCCAGTTAGGCATGGGAGAGACCATCATCTCTTCAATAGAGCGCTGAAACTTATTGGAAAAAAAGCTAGAGGCCACGTTGGAGTAGCTGTTGGTGATCACCGACATCATAATCAGCCCTGGCACAATGAAGTCCATGTAGCTGAAGCCATCCATATCGCCAATGCGCGAACCAATCAAGTTACCGAAGATGATGAAGTACATCGCCATGGTGATTGATGGCGGCAGCAAGGTTTGCGGCCAAATCCGCGTAAAGCGTTTGATCTCTTTAAGCACTAAGGTCCACAGCGCAATGAGGGTCTGCGTTGCATTCATGCTCGCGCCTCCTGCTGCTTGCGTTGATCAATCGCTTGCTGGCTACTTTCCACCATGGAAACAAACATCTCCTCTAAGCGGTTGGCGCGGTTGCGCATGGAAACCACGTTTAGCCCCTGTTCGCTTAAGGCACTGAACACATCGTTAAGCTGCTGACCACGATGAATCACCAACGCTAGCTGGGAAGGCTCGATCTGCTGAATTTCAAACCCTTCAACGACGGGCGCTTGCTCAACTGGGGCGGACAAGTCGAGCAGGAAGGTTTCAGTGTTCAGCTCAGTCAACAGTTCACGCACACTGGTGTTACGCACGATTTCGCCTTGATTGATAATGGCGATATTGCGGCACAGGCTCTCGGCTTCTTCGAGGTAGTGTGTTGTGAGAATAATGGTAGTGCCCTCATCGCGATTAATACGCCGCATGTATTCCCACATACTGCGGCGCAGCTCGATGTCGACACCCGCTGTTGGCTCATCAAGAATCAGTAGCTTTGGGCGATGCATCAGCGCACGGGCAATCATCAAACGACGCTTCATACCGCCCGAAAGCATACGCGCACTGCCGTTGCGTTTGTCCCATAACCCAAGGTCAGTGAGCAGTTGCTTAGCACGGGGCAACGCCTCATTACGGGTCATTCCGTAATACCCCGCCTGGGCCAAAATGATATCAATGACCTTTTCAAACTGATTAAAATTGAATTCCTGGGGCACCACGCCAAGCTGGTATTTGGCTTTCGCGAAGTCTTTGTCGATGTCGATGCCAAAAATCGACACCCTACCGGCGGATTTCTGCACCAGCGAGCAGACCACCCCCAGGGTGGTCGACTTACCCGCGCCGTTGGGTCCTAACAAAGCAAAAAAATCGCCCTGCTGGACATCTAAATCAATACCTTTTAACGCTTGAAAGCCGTTGCCATACACTTTTGTGAGGCCACGGATAGACAATGCCGGTTCGGCCATGAATATGTCCTGTCAGCAAATGGGGAGCACAAGAAAAACAAGTTAGACGAGAGGATATCGGGGCATCCGTATGTTTTTTCAAGTCGCTCGAAAGACGGCCACGCGAAAATATCGCCAATTGATGTGCGATACAGTGTTCAAAAAACACAGGGAAAACAAGCAATAAAGGAGGAGAAAGGGAGTGTTTGTTTGGAGCGGGAAAATAGATTCGACCGGGCTGGCGCTCCAGCTCTCGACCCTTGGCACCGATGTAAAACCGTTGTATGGAGCGGGAAAAGAGATTCGAACTCTCGACCCTCGCCTTGGCA
>NZ_JABUZE010000131.1:0-5912 GCF_014897805.1 Halomonas sp. 3F2F | reverse complement strand
TAAACGTGAGCATCCAAAACACACCTTCTGAGCGGGGTGAAATAACCAAGCAAAGGCTTGAAGATGCTCTTCAGCGCTTAATCGATGGCAATCCTGAAAGAACTCCCAATGACGGAAAATTGAATTTAAGTCGAATAAACAAGGAAGCTGGCCTTAGCTCTGGTGGCATATACTATTACGATGACTTTGTTGAAAGAGCAAGGCGTGAAATTGATAAATACAAATCAAGAATTTCGGCTTCTTCATCTGCTAAAGTTAAAATATCTGTAGATAGGCTTAGAGCCCAAAGAGATAAAGAGCGTGAGCTTAAAGAACGTTACAGATCACAGCGAGACGATATCAAAAAATTCTGTGACCAAGTTATCGCACGAAATGCCAATTTAGAGTTCTCCCTTTACGAGGCACTTGAGGAAATAGAAGCCCTTCAGGCTGAGCTGAACACAGTGAAAGTTGTGGGTATTGAGCGAGGTAAGCAGAGTTGATTCTATATATTGCCGAAAAACCGAGTGTCGGACGCGCAGTTGCAGATGTGCTTCCCAAACCCCACCAGAAAGGTGATGGGTTTATCAGGGTGGCTAATGGTGATGTTGTAACCTGGTGTATTGGTCACTTATTGGAGCAGGCTGAGCCAGATGCTTATGACCCTGAGTACAAAAAGTGGAAAAAAGAGCACCTGCCAATTATCCCAGTCGAGTGGAAACATCAAGTCAAAAGCCAAACCCGCTCACAGTTTAATGCTGTCAAAAAACTGATCAAAGAAGCTGACCAATTGGTCAATATGGGTGACCCTGATCGCGTCGGTCAGATCCTGGTCGATGAAGTGATCAATTATTCAGGTGTGAATAAGGCGAAACGCGAAGCCACATTGCGCTGTCTCGTCAACGATATGAACCCTGCTGCTATCAAGAAGGCATTGAATGATCTTCGCAAGAATACTGACTTCATACCGTTAGCAACATCCGCCCTGGCAAGGGCAAGGGCCGATTGGCTCTATGGGATTAATATGACTCGCCTTTGCACCCTTCTTGGCCAAAGCGCTGGGTACAACGGCGTTTTGTCGATTGGCCGAGTGCAGACGCCTGTATTGGGGTTGGTCGTTCACCGAGACCAAGAAATCGAAAACTTTATAACCAAGCCTTTTTATGAGGTCTTCATAACGCTTCAGACCGTGGCGGGTGAGTCTTTTACAGCAAAATGGAAGCCTAGTACTGCTTGCGAGGCTTACATGGATGAGGAAGGCCGTGTGCTTTCACGAAAGCTTGCCGAAGTCGTTCTTCAAAAGGTAGTCGGACATTCAGGCAACGTCATCGCAGTCAAACGCGACAAGAAAAAACAGCCTGCTCCCCTACCCTACAGTCTTTCATCACTGCAGATTGATGCATCAAAGCGCTTCAATCTAAACGCCCAGAAGACTCTGGACATATGCCAACAATTATATGAACGCCATAAGCTGATCACCTACCCGCGGTCAGACTGTCGGTATCTGCCTAAAGGCCATTATGACGAACGCTACACGGTAACTCAGTCTATTGCCAAAACATCGGCGACGCTTTCTGATAGCGTTCAAAAGGCTGACCTCGACCTAAAGAGTAAGGCGTGGAACGATGTCAAAGTGGGCGCGCACCACGCAATTATACCAACATCCAGAGCAGTCCCAGGTGATCGCCTGTCTCAGGATGAGAAGAATATCTATGAGCTAGTTGCCCGTCAGTACCTTATGCAGTTTTACCCGCCGTTTGAGTATGCAGAGCACCAAATTGACAGCGAGGTGGAAGGAGGACTATTCATTGCCAAACAGAAGTCAGTTATTTCTAACGGCTGGAAGGCACTGCTACCACCTCAAAAGACCCCAAAGCAAGACGCTGAGTTTTCGACAGTGGCTCTTCCCAATGTGAAGTCTGGAGATCCTGTTACCTGCATCGACGGCAAAATGGACGAGAAACAAACCAGCCCCCCGAAACGCTTCACAGACGCAACATTACTCGCTGCCATGACGGGAATAGCGAGATACGTATCAGACCCTGAAATTAAAAAAGTGCTAAGGGATACAGATGGGCTCGGCACGGAAGCCACCCGTGCAGGGATCATCGAGTTATTGTTCAAACGGCAATTTCTGACAAAGAAAGGTAAGGAGATCCACTCGACAGAGGCAGGAAAGCACCTTGTTAACAGTCTGCCTAAACGAATGGTTGTTCCTGATATGACAGCACATTGGGAGTCTCAGCTTGAAGCCATCAGCGAGAAGCGGATGCGATACGGGCAGTTTATGCAGCCCCTCACTGATGGCCTGAAAGCGCTAATAGCTGAAGTAGAAAGCGGTGATTTCTCGGCTCTACGTGGAATGGGCAAGAAGCCGATGCGAAAAAGAAAAACAGCTAGAAAAAAATAGATCAGCACAAACCGCATACTGGATTGGTTCAATGCTTATCTGGTTGGCGTCCTATGTGCAACACAAGGACGCCCGAAGCAATATCAATTCTTACTCAAACGCTCTGTTCGTAAAGGCCACTCTTTTCAAAAAACGTCGGCTAATCGGTAAGTAAAACCGCCGTCGTCAGTGCCCAGAATAATATTGAAGATGACGCGGCTCAATGAGGACTGCGGAAGGTTATAGTTCCTACCAAATGGCTTCACTTCCCATTCATTGGCCAGGGCACGCTCCATACTCCGTGAAATGTTCCCAACAACCGAGTTAGCTGCCTGCCGTTTGCTGATAGAACTACGCATATAATAGGCAGCGGCGTCCTTGGCGGCCCGCCAAATGAAGTTATAGACCTGGGCTACACTAAAATGCTCTAGGCACCTGCTGAGCATCTGGCGGCTTTTCTCCCCCGGCGACAAGTACAGCTGATGCTCTTCAAGCATAACCTTCAAGAAACCAATGCACTCGTTCAGTTGGGCTTCCTTGCATAGCGCATTAAATTCCGACGATTGCTTGACGGTGTATGCGGTTTCTTCATCAAAAAACTCATCGATTAGTGCAGTGACTTGGTCGGCATCAAAGGGAAGGTTAAATGCGCATGCTCCAAGGTCGATACTCAACTGATCATCTTCATGAAGCTCGATCACCTCAAGACGTGTATCTAGGGAAATCAACAATAAGTTATGATCAATCAAATGCTGAAGCACCTCATGATCATAGACAGAGTCGGGCGACAGAGTGCAAGCGGGATAATCGTTAAGTGGTTCTATGGTAGCAAGTTGCTCATCGCCTAACGCCTGAATCGTCGCTAGCAGATAGACCTTGCTCGTCAGGTCTAGCGCTGCCAAATCTGGTACGTTGCTTTTCGCCGACTGCCGCATTTTCAGAAGCAACTCTTGCTTTTCGTCAGCAATGGATTGTCGTTCGGCTTCCAAGCATGCACTACAGACCCGATCCCGAAGCCATCGGCGATCTTGGTACTGGCTGCGAGTTCCAAAGCGGTATGGCTGTCTGCAACGACCACAGCAGATATCTTCCAGCCATACGAAAGCATGCTGTTCGACGAACTTACTGACCTCGTGTGTTTTCATTGAATTAGCGGTCGCGATTTCGCTAATTTTGAAGACAAACTCACCGTCATCAGACTGCATCCAGTATTCCCCGCAGATACGCGCGCCCTGCTCATCATCAGTGATTATCTCCAACTTCATACAGGCCGCTCCAAATGGGAATCATAGTCCGTGGAATTGTATCCAGTGCCCCGTGATAGTTCCATCCTTTGGATGGAGCTGGACAGATGCGGAACGAGAAGCTGGTGGCGTTCGGGCAGAGAGTCAGAGAGATTCGTAAAAGCAGAGGATTATCTCAGGAAGGCATGGCTGCCCTGGCCGGGGTTGATCGCAGCTACATGGGCCACATAGAACGCGGTGAGAAGAACATTACCCTGACTAAGATCTACCAGATTAGTGACGCGCTCGGTATCGAGGTCGCTGATCTCTTTCCACGTAGTGAAGCCACTAACCTATCCTGATCCCAATAACTGTGTCAGCTATTCGATACCGTTTTGCTAACAAACCATTCATTGAAAAATGTGACACTCCATCTTTTTTTCATACGATAGCCTTTCCGTCAATTGACCCAAGGCCGCAAAAGCATTTGACGCTTTGCCCTAGGTAGTGAGCATTCCTATCAAGCCAGCCGTGTCGCAGATAATTGCGAGTTCATCTAGCAAAATCTAAGCAGAAATGACCATATATGGTAGGCTAGAAAATTAATTTGGCGAAGTAACCTGAGGGCACAATAATGATCCGCTGCCATCTCGCCCGCATGATGGGCGAACACAAGATGCGTATCGCCGACGTTGCTAGAGAAACCGGGCTCAGCCGTGCAACGATTACCTTGCTCTATAAAGAAACGGCGCAGAAAGTGGATCTGGCAGCCATAGAGAAGCTATGCCTAATGTTCGAATGCCAGGTGGGTGATCTGCTTGAGCTGACACAACAGTAATCAGGGAATATGATGAAATTCAACGAAGACACCCGAGTCAAAATCCCTACTATTCTGCACCTGATGAAGCTGGGGTATCAGTATCTCTCGCTCAAGGGGCAAAGTTGGGACTTGGACACCAACATATTCCCTGAGCTGTTCTCATCAGCAATCACTCGAATCAACCCAGGCATCAAGGCTGATGATGTATCTCGACTACTAGAAGACCTGAAATTATTGCTTGATAACGAAGACTTAGGCCGCGCCTTCTTCGCAAAGCTAACAGAACGCTCTAATACTAAGCTGATCGATTTCGAGAACTTCAATAACAACAGCTTCCACGTTGTCACCGAGTTAACATGTCAGAATGGTGATGAAGAGTTTCGGCCAGATATAACCCTGCTTATTAATGGCATGCCGCTTGTCTTTATTGAAGTAAAAAAACCAAATAATCGTGAAGGCATATTGGCGGAACGGGATCGCATCAATAAGCGGTTCCAGAATCCAAAATTCAAACGCTTTGCCAACATCACGCAATTCATGATTTTCTCCAACAACATGGAGTATGACGACTTTGATCCAGAACCTATACAGGGAGCTTTCTATGCCAGCTCCTCGTATAGCAAGCCTGTTTTCAATTACTTCCGTGAAGAAGAGGTTCTAAATTTTACGTCACTACTCAAGCCATTAACGGATGATGAAGAGCTCAAGGTTCTGAAGGATAACAACCTAGAAGTTATCCGCAGTAATCCTGAGTTCACTATCAATAAAGATCCGAACCGACCTACAAACCGCATTTGTACCTCGCTGGTCAGTCGGGAGCGGCTAGCTTTTATTATGAGATATGCGCTCACGTATGTGTCTGAAACTGTTGGGCTACAAAAACACATCATGCGGTACCCGCAATTATTTGCCACTAAGGCGATTGAGAGAAAGCTCGATGACGGCATTAAAAAGGGCATCATCTGGCACACTCAAGGCAGTGGAAAAACTGCTCTTGCCTTTTACAATGTTCGCTTTCTGACCGATTATTTCCAACGGCAGCAGGTCATTCCCAAGTTCTACTTTATCGTGGATCGACTGGACTTGCTGCAGCAGGCGCAGCAAGAATTCACCGCTCGTGGCTTAACAGTTCATACTGTTAACTCACGCGAGGATTTTACCCGCGATATTAAGACGACACAGGTTATTCATAACCATTCGGGTAAGCCTGAAATCACGGTGGTGAACATCCAGAAATTCAAGGACGATCCGGATGTCATTTCTACCAACGACTACGATGTTGCCATTCAGCGCGTTTACTTCCTGGATGAAGTCCACCGCAGCTACAACCCCAAAGGCAGCTTCCTCGCTAATTTGAGCCAGTCAGATGCAAATGCCATCAAAATTGGGCTTACAGGAACTCCACTGCTAGGCGAAGAATACAATTCCCGCGCATTGTTCGGCGACTACATCCACAAATACTAAGTGAATCCGCATAAGTTATGGTGTATAAAGCGAGGCT